>JAUXOM010000071.1 GCA_030682175.1 Rhodocyclaceae bacterium | reverse complement strand
GGCCGATGTCACCCAAGCTGATGTACGAGTTTCCGCGCGCGGCGATGAATGTCGAACTCAAGCGCGGGCGGAGTGCGGTGACGAAGTTCCTCGACGCCACTTACGGTGCGACGCATTGGACGCGCAGCGCCGTGCATGACTAAAAGTAAAAAGGGCCAGGCTCGATTGAATTTAAAAGGTGTCGATTTAATTCGACCCTGGCCCCTTTCCCGCTTTTCTTCCCGCTGGCCCTTTTCCCGACTCTGCGACTCTTGCCGACAGGAACAACAGCAGCGGGTTATCCGGCGCTGCCTCAAAGCCGAAGTTCCGGTAGTACCCTGCCGCCTGCTCATCCAGCGCATCGACGAACAAACCAATCCCGCCTGCCTCGGCGTAGATGCGCTGCGCCCGTGTCAGGGCATCGACCAGCAGCAGTTCGCCCAGCCCCTTGCCTTGATACTGCCTATCGACAGCCAACCGGCCCAAACGCACACCGGGGATGCGACGCGGCAGCTTCTTGCGCCAGGCTTCTGGCAGATGCCGGTTCTCGAGTTCTGCCAGCGTCAGCGCGTAATAGCCGCAGATGCGGGTTGGCGCTTCCTCGCCCGCTTTTGCACTAAGGGCGACGAAGGTCTTCGACAGCCCCTTGTCCTGATGCTGACGGGCAACCTGCCACAGCCAATCATTCAGTTCCTGGCGGCCGCAGTCGAATCCCTGCCGGTCATGATCCCCAGCTAAAGCTCGTACCTGCATCATCTCGCTTGGCCTTCTGGTAATGCTTCAGGGCGGCCCTCAGCTTGGCATTCGGCTTGGGCGGGTTTTCCATCAGGTCGAGCAACCAGTTCCAGTCGCGCGGCGACAGACGAATCACGTCCTCACGCTCGATGACAGTCTGCGCCTCCTTCAATGCGGCCTGGACCAGAAACTGATTGACCGTGGCGCCAGTTAGCTCGGCGGCACGGCACAGCGTCTCGTAGACCTCATGTGGAACTCGGGCGCCGATACGATCTTGCTTGGCAATGGCATTACTCATTTTTCACCTCCAACACTTGCTTGAGTGCTCAGTGTATCACTGTCGCCATTATGGCGCCAACCTATCGGATGACGGAAATATAGTTTGGCTTCCTGATTGCTGTTCTTTGTCCAGAACCCCATACCCGACGACTGGGAAAAGCAGCATCGTGTGATTGTTGCTCTGGCCTGTTGATCGTGAAAGTGCGTTTCGAATCCCGGCCACTATGCGATTTGTGGTGCAAACCAAGGGCCGGAAACCATATTGAAGGTCCTGAGTGGCCTAGGTGCCGCCGGGCGGAAAGAAATGGTGAATGGCAGGTGTGTGATCGGAAAGCTGCCCCAGCCAATATCTTGTCAAAATATTTGTTTCGCAATAAATAACTTGCAATTTTGCGTATTATACGCATAATTTGATCATATTTATTGACTATAGGATGAATACGATGCTGGTCGAGTTCCGCATCAAGAACTTCCGCAGCCTTCGCGACGAGCAGGTGCTTAGCCTTGTCGCGTCCAAGGACAAAACCCTCGTCGACACCCACACGTTGGCTACCGGCCTGACCGCCGCGCCCGCATTGTTGCGCAGTGCCGTCGTTTACGGCGCCAACGCCAGCGGCAAGTCCAATCTCATCAAGGCGCTGCAATACATGCGCGGCGTGGTCATCGAATCGGCCACTATCATCCAGCCCGGCCAAACTTATGCGGTGCAGCCCTTCCGGCTCGATGCCCAGTCTGCCAGCGAGCCGACCGAATTCGAAGTTACCTTCATACTAGACGGCGTGCGTTACCAATACGGCTTTGCCATGACGCCCCAGCGCATCGTCAGCGAGCATCTGCTCGTCTACAAAGCTTTCAAACCGCAACGCTGGTTCGAACGTTCTTTCGATGCCAACACCGGGAAGGACGTGTACGAGTTCGGCTCCGGCTTGAAAGGTTCCAAGAACCTATGGGAGGGTGCCACCCGCCCGAATGCCTTGTTCTTGTCGATGGCCGTCCAGCTCAACAGCGAAGCGCTGCGTCCCGTGTTCGACTGGTTTGCCAATGGCTTGGTGATCTTCAACGAGCAGGCTCAACTCAGCCCGCAAACCTCGATTCAGATGCTCAAGCAGGCGGAAGGCCGTAAGCAGATTTGCGACTTCCTCACCGCAGCCGACATGAGCATCGCCGACATCGAGGTCGTCACCCGCAAGGTGCCAGGCCAGGCGGTTCATTTCGATCTGGTGGCGGGCAAGACCGAGGTGCGCGCCGAAGAAATGGAAGAGCACCAGTTGCGCTTCTCCCATGTCACCGCACAAGGCCGGGCCGTGTTCGATCTGATGGATGAATCCAATGGCACTCGCAACCTGCTCTTCCTGACCGGCCCGGTGCTGGACATCCTGAAGAAGGGCCTGACCCTGGTCATCGACGAACTCGACACCAGTCTGCATACCCTGCTGGTGCGCGAATTGGTGCGTTTGTTCCACCGGCCCGAGGCGAATACCGGCGGTGCGCAACTGATCTTCACTACTCACGATACCTCGCTGCTTGATGCGCCCGATCTGTTCCGGCGCGATCAGGTCTGGTTCGTCGAAAAGAACCAGGACCAGACGTCCACACTCGTGGCTCTGTCCGAATTCAGTCCGCGCAAGAATGAAGCGCTCGAGCGCGGTTACCTGATGGGCCGGTACGGCGCCGTACCTTTCCTGAGCGATCGCCTGGGACTGAAACACTGATGGGACGCGACAACTCTCCCGAGGAGCGCCAGCGCAAGCAGCTTGAACGCAAACTGGTACGGCGTGCCAGCTACGACCGAATTCTGATCGTCTCGGAGGGCAGCAAGACCGAGCCCAGCTACTTCGGTGAAATCCGCGCGGCCTATCGCCTGCACACAGCGAATGTCGAGGTGCGGCCTAGCGAACTGGGCACCGCGCCGATCCAGGTCGTGCAGTACGCCAAGGAGTTGTTTGAGAACGGCGATCGGCACAAGTACATCCCGTCGCGCGCCTTCGAGCAGGTCTATGCCGTGTTCGACCGCGACGAACACGACAGCTATCGAGATGCGCTGAATCTGGCTGAGAAACTCGACGGCAAGCTGCGTAACGACAACAAGCAGCCGGTTGGTTTCCGGGCAATCGCCTCCGTGCCGAGCTTCGAGTTGTGGCTGCTACTGCACTATGAAGACATCCAGGCGCCGATCCACCGCGACGAGGTGATGCGCCGACTGAGGCAACATTTCCCGGGCTACGAAAAAGGTGTGGAATGTGCCTTTGCCACTACGCGCGACCGGCTGGACACCGCCACGCAGCGGGCGCAGGCCTTGGCAGCAAAATTCAACGCCTTCTCCGATCCCGAGCCCTACACTGCCATTGCCGATCTGGTGATGTTGCTGACCACACTACGCGGTTGAGTGCCGGTAAGCTACCACTCAGATTCGTCGGCCGGGGTCAATTTCGCCGGACACAATTGAACGGCGGCGGCAATGCGCGTTGTTGCTGTCGCACAAGCAGCAAGCCTCGAATGGCCGCTCCAAGCCGAGAACCAGACGCCCGCCCGAACGCCTCATTGGGAGCATGGCCGCCCGCCAATGAAAGTCGGCGCTGGCGGGACGGCGTTTGTGTAGCGAATCCGACAAGCCGATCCACTCCCCTTGATTTAATGCGGGTTTTCGCCGGGCGCGGGTCTTGCATGGTATCTCCGAACCCAACCGGAGACTCCAATGATTTCTTCAGAATTGCATGAGCAACTGCTGGCCGGGCTGCTCGACGGCAGCGTGGTGCCTTATCTCGGCCCTGGCGTGCTGGCCGACGTGCGCCATACCGCCACCGGCGCGCCGCTGCCGGCGACCAGTGATGAGTTGATCATCGCCATGAACTCTGGCCGGCCGATGTCACCCAAGCTGATGTACGAGTTTCCGCGCGCGGCGATGAATGTCGAACTCAAGCGCGGGCGGAGTGCGGTGACGAAGTTCCTCGACGCCACTTACGGTGCGACGCATTGGACGCGCAGCGCCGTGCATGACT
>JAUXOM010000064.1 GCA_030682175.1 Rhodocyclaceae bacterium | reverse complement strand
GCAGGCGGCCAGCAATGAGCGACGTGATGTCATGGGGTTTCCTCCTCCAGAAAAAGTTTCGCGGCCGCATGGCGCGGCCGGGTGAAGAATTCCTCGACCGGGCTTTGCTCGACCACCCGGCCACTGTCGATGAACAGCACCACTTCGGCGATGCGTCGCGCCTGACCGAGGTTGTGGGTGGTCATCACGATGCGGGTGCCGGATGCGGCAATCTCACGGATGATGCGTTCGACCTCGCGACTGCTGGCCGGGTCGAGGCTGGCGGTGGGCTCGTCGAGAAACAGGACTTGCGGTTCCAGCGCCCAGGCACGCGCCAGGGCAACGCGTTGCTGCTCACCGCCTGACAAGCGGCGGGCGGGACGCCCGGCCATGGCCGGCAGACCCACGCGCTCCAGCGCCGCCATGGCCCGCTGACAACGCTCAGGCGACTTGATCCCGCGCAGCTTGAGTCCATATTCGATATTGGCCAAAGCGGTGGTGCGCAGCATCACCGGACGCTGGAACACGATGCCCTGGGTCAGCGGCGCGGGCCAGTGCTGCGCACCTGTGCTGGGACGCAGCAGCCCATGCATCAGGCGCAGCAAGGTGCTCTTGCCGGCGCCATTGGGGCCGAGGATCGCCGTCCTGCCAGCGCCGACTTTCAGGCTGACGTCATTAATGATGCAGACACCGTTCTCGGTCAGTCCGACGCTCTACCAACTGAGCTATCGAGGAATGATGACGCGCGAATGATATGGATTTCTCCGGGGCACGTCAACGCCAAGTCTGCCCTTTAGCGCTTTTCTGGCGGCGCAGCACTTTGCCTGCATGGCTGTTTCAGGCTGCCCTGCACTGCTCCTGCTGATGCTGCCTGCATGGACTGCGCCAGGCAGGGCTTCAGGGTCGGCGCATTCCAGCCACCCAGCGACGCAGAAAGAATGAAGGACATTTTCGCGCCGTAGGGCGGATCGGCCTCAAACACCTGATTGACGGCCTGCGCCGCAGTTGCCGGGTCAGTCGTGGGCGGCAGGCGCAGAGACAGCTTGACAGCCATCCCGGGCGACAGATCTTAGCCGCATCCTTGAGGGCCGGCGGCCAGCGTGCCTGGATATGATGATTAGCGGGTTTCCTGCGAGAACTTCTCCTCCAGTTGCTGCAAAAGAAGGTAGTCTGCTTCGGTATCAATATCAAAGTGGATGTAGGGATCGGGAACGTCAATTTGTCGCACCCGCTCGCCAAATATCTCGAACAGGGAGCGGGCGCCCTGATCGTCCGCAAGGGTTGCAAAATGTGCATAGGTTTCCCGGCCGAACAGAACCGGGTTGCCGCGCCGCCCTTCAAATACAGGCTGGATGATGGGGCTTTGCCGTTGCCGGTAAGCTTCCAGCAGGCTTTCAATGGTGGCCAGCGAAACCAGCGGCTGGTCTGCGAGGAGGAAGAGTGCGGCATCGACATCGTCCCGTACCGCCTGCAAACCGAGCTTGGTCGAGGTGCTCTGCCCCCTCAGGTAGTCTGCATTGGTAATCAGGCCTGCATTCCTGCCGGCCAGCAACGCGCTCAACTCTGCCGCACGGTGACCCAGAACCACCACCACCCTGTCCAGGGATGAGCGCAAGGCAGTGTCGACCACGGCTTCCAGTACGGTCTTGCCGTTAAAGGGGAGAGTTTGCTTGGGGCGTCCCATGCGCGAACTATTGCCCGCGGCAAGAACAACCCCGGCAATCCTGGGTTTAGCGCTCAATGCCTGCCTTCAATGGGAACACGGGCGTGAACGATCAGGGTTTCGAGCGCCTGGCCAATCAGCAGCACATCAGCAACCGGAAAGGGATGTTGTTCCAGTTCGGCGGCGATCCTGGCAGCAGCCTCGCGCCGCTCCTGCGTATCGGCCTTATTGAGGAACAGCACGCGCAAGGCCCGATCTGGCGCTCCCTTGAACAAACCGAGCGGATGGCTGATCAACCGGCACAATGCGCTTTCAGTAATGGATTCGCCGACCTTCAGCCCCATTCTGGCAGCAGCAAGTTCGGCACGAAAAACCCCAACTTCACTCAATGGACGAGCAAGGGCATCCAGGCCAGCAACCGCGATGACGATATTCGAACTGACGGGGATCACCGGCTCATGCGCAGCTGGCGCCTTGAGGGGATGCCGCGCGGCACCGTCGGCTTCGACGAGGATCCAGTCGAACAATCCGGATTCCGCAAACTTGTCGATCGCCTCCGGGGCAAACCCTTTGAGCTTGCCCTCCTCCGCATCCATGACGGCTGCGCCAGCGGTGACGTGGGAAAGCTTGTCTGTCAAGGCAGCGGCCTGCAACAGGATGGCCTGCGGATCATTCGCGACCAGCACTGTTTCCGACTGTGTGGGCGTCGGCACGTAGATCTTGGTGGTGGTGGTGGTTAGAACCGTCTGCCCGGTTCCGCACAGCAATCTGGCGAGGTGAAACATCAGGCTGGTCTTCCCGCCTGCGCCGACAAGGCTCAGGATGCCCCGCGACGCCGCGGGGAAAATGCATTCAAGCGGCTGGATGCAGGCGCTCACACGTTGTAGACGGATAGCACCGACTCGAGCACGGCGCCACCGATGGCGCGCGCCTTCTCCGAGATCGTGTCGCAGTAGCGGAGCTGCTTGCGCGGGTCGATGTCGCCGATCTTGAGGCCCGTCTTCACTGTGGAACCGGGCCGTATGAGCCCGCGCAGAATGCCATCGATGGACGCCCGCAGCGGGACGTCGCCAACCTGGCCGATTGTGTCTCCGCAGTTCACCAAATCGCCAATCCGTCTCTGCGTAACGAACTGGCCCTCCACAGGCGCACGCAATACCCGTTCACTCGTGTAACCCCCAATGTCACCGGGAATGCCGGTATTTGCCGCGGCCATTCCCGAGCGCAGCAAACGGCCAAGATCATGGCCGCGATTGGTTTCGATCACGACATGGCAATCGCGGCCTGCTTCGAAGCCGGGACCAAGGGCAATGACCAGCGGCGCGTCGGCGACGGAGATGCCGAGGTTGCGCTTGGCGAGGGTCGCATCGATGAGGACATCAACGTCCAGGCAGGACACGCTTTCTGCCTGCGGGTCGACGCGGACAGCCACCATGCCCGCCTCCCAGGCCTTGAATATCTCCTCCTCCGTCGAGACCAGCGTCGCCGCGATTCCTTCGACCACTGCGCTGCCTTCATGAACCGCCTCGCAGAAGGAGACACGCCGGCGCACCGCCAGGGGGCAATCCGTCTCCAGCATGAGAATTCGCCGGAGGTTTGCGCCAAACAGCCGACAGGCCACGCCTGTCGCCATTTCTCCCGCGCCCTTGATGACGATGACGCGTTCCTTAAGCGCTTTGCCAGTCATTTCACGCCCGCCCGTAGTGCACGGAAAGGATCTGGCTGGCGATGCTGATGGCGATTTCGCGCGGGGCATTGCCGCCATTGTCATGGCCGACAGGACAAAACACCCTGGACAGGTCGAGCCCACTGTCAGACATGTTTTTTTCTATCCGGCTCCACTTGCCTTTGCTGCCCACCATTCCAAGGAAACGCGTCGGGTGGGGAAGGACTTCTTCAAGGACCTGCTGATCGATCGTGCCGTCATAGGTCATGATGGCCACGTAGCTGCGCTTGTCGGACCAGTTGGCTTGCTCGACAAAATCACTCCAGTGACATTTGTGGCGAATGGTTGCGGCGGGAATGCCCGCAGCGTTGATCCACTCTTCGCGCTCATCCACCAGATGAACAGTGAAGGGCGTCCCTTCGAGCACCTGGCAAAGGCTTTGGGCGATATGGCCGGCACCGAACAAATAGAGAGTGGGATTGCTGTTGATGACTTCCATGTATATCTCCATTGTTCCACCGCAGGCAGGGAACTCCTCCTGTTTTTGCAGGGGCACTTCTGCAAGACGTGAATGGGCCTGCTGCAGGCAGTCCATGGCCTCTTTGAGGACATAGTATTCCGGAACCCCGCCCCCGACTGACCCATGGAACGATCCGTCGGGCAATACAATCATTTTGGCGCCCTGCTTACGCGGCGTCGAACCAGTCGTTTTGGTGACCGTGACCAAAACGGCCAGCTGGTTTTGTCGGTGCAACTCGGCGAGCTTAGCAATCCAGTCCCACATATGTCTTCCTGTACGAGCCGCGACCATTCCTGCGGTCATGCTCTTGAATTGATCCATCAAGTTCGCACAAACAGAAAGGGAGGCTCCCTTGCGGCAACCTCCCTTCTGGTGCTGCCATTCAATATGCTATTGGTTCAGCGCTTTGAGGACCCTTTCCGGTGTGATCGGCGCCTCGGTGAACATGATGCCCAAGGCATGGGAGATGGCATTTGCCGTGGCTCCCACCGGATTGACCGGACCAGCTTCGCCGACGCTCTTTATTCCCATTGGTGCTATGGGATCAGGCTGCTCGACCAGAATGGTCGTGATCCTGGGCATATCGACAGGCCCCAGCATCTTGTAGTCGGTAAAGCTGTTGTTGCGGCACAGGCCCGCGTCGTTGTAGCAGGTTTCTTCGGTGAGGATCATGCCGAGCGCCTGATGCGCGCCACCTTCCAACTGCCCTTCGACTGCCATGGGGTTGATGGCCCGGCCGATGTCATGGGCGATCACCAGTTCCAGCACTTTGACTTCGCCGGTTTCGGTATCGACCTCGACTTCGGCAAAGCAGGCACCGAAGGGCGGCGAGTTGTGGGACGGGAAGTGGCTGGCATAGCCCTGGATCTGACCCGGAACGCCATTGGTCTCGCCGTTGGCGGGATTGGTGAAGTTGTAAACACCCGAGTGGCAGATTTCCTTGACCGAGAGCTTTTTCGACGCGTCACTCCTGGCGACGACCTGCCTCTCCTTGAATTCCAGATCTTCCTTGTCAACCCCCAGACGGATGGAAGCACGCTCGATGAGCTGGCGCTTTACGTCTTCGCAGGCCTTGATGACGGCACCGCCACCCACATAAGTGGTCCGACTGGCGTGGGAACCGATATCAAAACCGCTGGCATCCATGTTGTTGAGGATGTGGATCTCATCCATCGGCATGCCAAGGGCATCGGCGGCAATTTGCTTGAGCACCGTATGCGAGCCCTGCCCCATATCGGAGCAGGAAATCATGAGCACCACGGAACCGTCCTCGTTCATCTTGACCGTGCAGGTGGTGTGCTCCAGCAGCATGGGCATGGCGCCACTGGTGTGGTTCATCACGCTGACGCCCACCCCGCGACGCTTGACGCCGGTTTGGTTGGCGTACTTGGCGCGCTTTTCATTCCAGCCGATTGCCTTGGCGCCTCGATCAAGGCATTCGTCGAGCGCACACGATGAAAAGGGAACGCCAATGCACCAGCCGTCGTCGCCCGTGCCCTTGTGCCACTTTTTGCGCCACTCGACCGGGTCGATGTTGAGCGCATTGCAGGCACGATCGACGATCTGCTCCAGCGCGAAGTTGGTCTGCGGATTGCCGTAGCCGCGAAACGCCCCACTGGGAGCCTGATTGGTGAAGTAGGCCTCGCCTTTGTAGCGCACGGCGCCGTACTTGTACATGCCGGTCAGCCATGAGCCGGTGGTAAATGGCACACCCGAGGCATGCGTGAAGTAGGCTCCCGTGCTGGCCATGAAGCGGGCATCCAGCGCGACAGGAGTACCGTCCATCTTGACGCCCAGCTTGATCCAGTATTTTCCTGGATGGCGACTTTCTGAGGCGAGCCAGTCCTCTTCGCGGGTCAACTGAACCTTTACGGGACGTCCCGGAACGGCCATGGCCATGGCACAGGTTTCCGGTTCGCAGATCATGCCCAGGCGGACACCAAAACCGCCGCCGATGGTGGTCGACACCAGATTAACCCGCGAAATGGGCAGGTCGAAGAGGCGGGCCAGTTTCGGCTGGACACACTTGGGCATCTGAGTCGATGTCCAGCAATTCAGGCGACCGGTCTGATCGTACATGGCCACATAGGAATGGGTTTCCATCTGGCACTGCTTGACCTTCGGCAGGGTGAAGGTTTCCTCGAAAACCATGTCGGCTTTCGCCATTTCGGCATCAACGTCGCCCCAGCCATAAGCATTGCCCGGGAACATCTGCTCCGGAAGCTGGAAGGCGCGGTTGCCGGGCTTGCGTTCGTCGAACTGAATCGCATCGGGCCGCGATGAATCTTCCGCAGTCAGGTATACCGGCAATGCCTCGTAAAACACTTTCACCTTTTGCGCGGCGATTTCGGCGATCTCCTCGCTTTCGGCGATGATCCCGCAGATCGCATCGCCTTGATGGCGGACGTAATCGGTAAAGATGTGCTGATCCTCGATGTCGCCCAGCACTTCACCGAGGCCTTCCGACACCATCAGATCAAGCACACCGGAGTTGTAGCGCTTCTGTGTGACATCCTTGGGTCCCAGCACCTTGACGACACCCGGGACCTGGGCGGCTTCGGAAAGGTCCAGTTTCAGAACTTTCGCATGAGCAAAGTCCCTGCAGCGGACAATCTTGCCGTAGAGCATGCCGGGTAGATTCAGGTCTGCGGCATAGATTGCCTGACCGGTGGCCTTTTCCCTGGCATCGAGCTTGGGAACACTCTGGCCTACATAGGTTTTTGCATTCATGCGCGCATACCTCCAACTTTGCGGGTTTGCGCGGTATCCATCATCACGCTGGCTCGCCGCACAGCCTGAACAATTTTCTCGTAACCGGTGCAGCGGCAGATGTTGCCATCCAGACCCTTGCGAATTTCTTCTTCAGTCGGATTAGGATTGTTGGCGAGGATGCTGGCGGTTTTCATGATCATACCGGGAGTGCAATAGCCGCACTGCACGGCTCCTTCTTCGATGAATGCGATCTGGATCGGGTGCAGTTCGCCCTCGTGGGTCATCCCGCCAACGGTGGTGATATGTCTGCCCTCAGCTTCCACAGCCAGCGTCAGGCAAGAGCAGACACTGTCCTTGCCATCCATCAGGACCGTACAGCCGCCACATTCACCCGTGCCGCAACCATACTTGGTCTCGGTCAGCTTGAGGTCATCACGCAGCGCTTGCAGAAGGGTGCGGTTGACCGGCACCTCAAAACGATGGTCCTTCCCATTGACGCAGAGCGTAATCATTTTCGTTTTCATGGTTTTCCTTTATTTGAATCTCTGGCTCTTCGAATTGCGATCTAGCTTTTCGCAACCGCCTGTTCGATCACTCGCTTGAGAATGACCCCCGAGACCTGACGGCGATACTCTGCCGTTGAGCGCTGGTCGTCGATGGGAGTAACCTCTTCACGGGCTGCAGCGGCGACCTGTTGCAGCAATTCGGCGCTGATTTTTGCGCCGGTCAACAGTCTCTCGGTCTTCTTGAGGCGCAGCGGCGTGGGACCGACGCAGCCCATGGCGATCCTGGCTTGCTTGCAGGTGTCTTGGTCCATTTCAAGTCGAACGGCCACGTTGAGCTTGGAGAGGTCTTCATGAACCCTTGTCAAACGCTGGAAAGCCGAGCAGGTTGATGATGATGTATCGTCAATACGTAATTCCACGGCGAGCTCATCGGGTTGCCGCTCGGTAACGCCGTAGGAAACCCAGAAATCATCAATATCGACCAGACGCTGGCCAGCAGGACCCTGCAAAACCACCTTGGCGCCCAGGGCGAGAATGGCGCAAGAGCAATCGCCGGCCGGCGAGGCCCGCAGCACATTGCCCATGACGGTTGCCATGTTGCGGATCTGTGGCGTAGCGAAATTTTCTGCGGCCTGATACAAGGCGGGGTAATGCTTGGCAACATCCGGATGCTTGAGGAGTTGTGCTACCTTGACCTTGGCGCCGATACGCAAGCCTTCGCCCGCCACGTAGTCAAGGTGATCGAGCCCCTCTATTGCGGACAGACTGAGAACGTAAGGTGTTTTATTCTTCTCGATGTAGGCCCATACCAGCAAATCGGTTCCACCAGCGAGAACCGATACTTGGTTTTCGTGCTGTGACAACAGGGCGATCACGTCTGCGACGTTGCGGGGCTCGAGAAGGTCAAACTGAGGCAATACACGACTGCTCATGGATACCCTTTCTGAAAAGTACTACTATGCAATTGGTTAGATACCACGGTAGCGGATCCTAGGCCTCCAAATAAACCATGTCAACCAACTGGGCATTAGTTTTTCCAATACCATTTCCCATATGGCATATTCAGAATACAAAGCATTTCACTCAGGTATCACGCGCTATTGAATAGATTTTCAGCGCCCGGCGTTGGGGAAGAACAACGGCTCGCCGTCGATCTTGTAATCGGCGATGATTTTCTGGCCGACAGCAGACAGCAGCCAATCAATGAACTTCTGGCTGTCGCCCTGCTTGACGTGGCGATGCCTGGCGGGATTGACCAGCATCACGCCGTATTGATTGAACAGCCGCGTGTCGCCCTGGACGACGATGCCCAGTTCGCCGCGGTTCTTGAAGGCGAGCCAGGTGCCCCGATCGGCCAGGATGTAGGCGTTCATCGAAGCGGCGGTGTTCAGCGCGGGGCCCATGCCGGAACCGGTGTCGCGATACCAGGAACCTCTTTTGTCTGCGAGGTCGACTCCGGCGGCTTTCCAGTAGCGCAGTTCGGCGGCGTGGGTGCCGCTCTTGTCGCCGCGCGAGACAAAGGGTGCCCGTGTCGTCTCGATGCGCCGTAGGCCCTCAAGGATGTCATTGCCGCTTGCCCTGGCCGGGTCCAACCTGGGACCGATCAGCACGAAGTCGTTGTACATCACGCCCTGCCGACTGACGCCATGGCCTGCGGCAACGAATTTTTCCTCTGCCGCCTGGTCATGCACGAAGACCACATCGGCATCGCCGCGCCGCGCCATGTCCAGCGCCTGGCCGGTGCCCAGGGCGACGACACGCACCTTGATGCCGGACTCCTTGGTAAAGGCCGGCAACAGATGGCCGAACAGCCCCGACTGTTCGGTCGAGGTCGTGGACGCGACGGTAATGAAGCGCTCCTGGGCCATTGCACTGGTTGCCAGCAGCAACAAGCTGGTACAGCAGGCGGCCAGCAATGAGCGACGTGATGTCATGGGGTTTCCTCCTCCAGAAAAAGTTTCG
>JAUXOM010000035.1 GCA_030682175.1 Rhodocyclaceae bacterium | reverse complement strand
GCGTTGCCGCGCCGTGTCATGGAGAGCGCCTTGCGCGATCGCTTTGCCACCTGGCATGGCGTGTCGACCGGGCTTTACGTGGCGCAAGCCCTGCTCGGGATCGCGCTGGCGATACTGCAAGACCGGGGGCGCGCGCGTTAGCGCTTGCGGCTGCTGGCTTCGCTGCGTGCGGCGGCCTGCTTCTTGGTGGTTGGCGCCGACTTGCGCCGTGTCGCCGGCGCCGACTCCTGAGCGGCGGGATTCTTGGGATTCTCCCGCCAAAGTACGAGCAGGTTGCCGATGTGCTGCACGGCGGTGCAATCGAGGGCGGTGCAGATTTCGGCGAACAACGCATCGCGATCTTCCCGCTCAATGCCGTAAAGTCGCACCTTGATCAGTTCGTGGGCTTTCAGGCAGCGGTCGATCTCGGCCAGGACGGAGGGCGTCAGGCCCTTCTGGCTGATGGAGACGACGGGATTCAGGTGATGCGCGGCGGCTCGCAGGGCGCGGCGCCGGGTGGGGCTCAGTGGGGTGATATTTTCAGTCATGGCGGGATTGTAACGTGAGCGGCAAAGTCGAGAGCAACAAGAAGAACAAGACCAACAAGGCCTGGATCACAGAGCACGTCAATGATGCCTATGTGCAGCGCGCCCGCGCCGAAGGCTGGCGTTCGCGCGCCGCGTTCAAGTTGACCGAAATCGACGACAAGGACAGGCTGCTGAAGCCCGGCATGACCGTGGTGGACCTCGGCTCGGCCCCGGGCAGCTGGTCGCAGGTGGCGGCAAGGCGCGTGGCACCCGGCGGGCGCCTGATTGCGCTGGACCTTTTGCCGATGGACGCCCTGCACGGAGTTCACTTCATCCAGGGGGATTTTCGCGAAGACGCTGTACTGCAAGAGTTGGCCGCGGCACTGGAAGGTCGCCAGGTCGACCTTGTATTGTCCGACATGGCCCCCAATATGTCCGGTATTGCCGTCGTCGATCAGGCGCGGGTGATGCATCTGGCGGAATTGACCTTGGAGTTTTGCACACTGCACCTGAAACCTGGAGGCGATATGCTGGTCAAAGTGTTTCAGGGCGATGGTTTCATGGAATTGCGTCGGGCCCTGCAGCAGCAGTTCAAGACCTTGCAGATGCGCAAACCCCTGGCATCGCGCAACCGTAGCGCCGAGATCTACCTGTTGGCGCGCGGCAAGCGCGGCTGAAGCCGCCGGGGCTGTTTGCAGGTCAATGCAATCGGCACTACAATGATTTAACGTGTAATTTTTACCGAGCAGAAGAGAGGCTTCACTTTGAATAATATGTTCAAGAATATGGCGATATGGCTGGTGATCGGCATCGTCCTGATGACCGTGTTCAACCAGTTCAACACGCGCCAGGTTGCGCTCGGCTCGCTGGAGTATTCCCAGTTCCTTGAAGAGGTCAAGGAGGGGCGGATCACCAAGGTGGTGATTCAGGGACGCACGCTCGAAGCCACCACCAACGATGGCAAGCGCATCACGACCTACGCGCCGCCCGACCTGTGGATGGTCTCCGACCTGTTGAAGAACAACGTCAAGGTCGTCGCCAAGCCTGAAGAGGAACAGTCCTTCCTCACTAGCATTTTCGTCTCGTGGTTCCCGATGCTGCTCTTGATCGGCGTCTGGGTTTTCTTCATGCGCCAGATGCAGGGCGGCGGCAAGGGCGGGGCATTTTCCTTCGGCAAGAGCCGCGCGCGGATGATGGATGAGTCGTCGAACACGATTACCTTCGCCGATGTCGCCGGCTGCGACGAGGCCAAGGAGGAAGTCTACGAAATGGTCGATTTCCTGCGCGACCCGACCAAGTTCCAGAAGCTCGGCGGCCGCAGTCCGCGCGGCGTGCAGCTGGTGGGTTCGCCCGGTACCGGCAAGACGCTGCTGGCCAAGGCCATCGCGGGCGAGGCCAAGGTGCCGTTCTTCTCGATTTCCGGTTCCGATTTTGTCGAAATGTTCGTCGGCGTCGGCGCCGCGCGAGTGCGCGACATGTTCGAACAGGCAAAGAAGCAGTCGCCCTGCATCATTTTCATCGACGAACTCGATGCCGTCGGCCGCCAGCGCGGCGCCGGCCTCGGTGGTGGCAACGACGAGCGCGAACAGACGCTGAATGCCTTGCTGGTCGAGATGGATGGCTTCGAGGCCAGCGTCGGCGTCATCGTGATCGCCGCCACCAACCGTCCCGACGTGCTCGATCCCGCGCTGCTGCGGCCGGGCCGCTTCGACCGTCAGGTGGTGGTGCCACTGCCCGACATTCGCGGCCGCGAGCAAATCTTGAAAGTTCATATGCGCAAGGTGCCGCTGGCACCGGACGTAGATCCTTCTGTTCTGGCACGCGGCTGCCCCGGTTTTTCCGGCGCCGATCTCGCCAACCTGGTGAACGAGGCGGCGCTGTTTGCCGCCCGCGCGAACAAGCGCTTGGTGGACATGGATGACTTCGAGCGTGCCAAGGACAAGATCATGATGGGCGCCGAGCGCCGTTCGATGGTCATGCCCGAGGAGGAGCGCAGGAACACCGCTTACCATGAGTCCGGCCATGCTGTCGTCGCCAAACTCCTGCCGAAGACCGATCCGGTGCACAAGGTGACGATCATCCCGCGCGGCCGTGCGCTGGGCGTGACCATGCAGCTGCCGACCGAGGACCGCTACAGTCAGGATCGCGAACGTTTGCTCAATACCATCACCGTACTGTTCGGTGGCCGTATTGCCGAAGAATTGTTCATGCACCAGATGACTACCGGCGCTTCCAACGACTTCCAGCGCGCCACCGATCTGGCGCGGCGCATGGTGACGCAGTGGGGTATGTCCGACAAGCTTGGCCCGATGGTGTATGGCGAGGAGGAGGGTGAAATATTTCTCGGCCGCTCGGTCACCACGCACAAGAACATGTCCGAAGCTTCGTTGCAGACGGTCGATGCTGAGATTCGCCGCATCATCGACGAGCAATATGGCCTGGCGCGCCGTCTATTGGAAGAAAACCGCGACAAGGTCGAGGCCATGACTGCCGCGCTGCTTGAACTGGAAACCATCGATGCCGACCAGATCAACGACATCATGGAAGGCAAGCCGCCGCGTCCGCCCAAGCCGGTTGCGACCCCCGTCAAGCCGCCGGTCGACGACGACAAGCCGGGTGCCGCACCCAGCGACGACGCAGCGGCGGCTGAAGCCTGATTAGATAGCCTGTTCCGCCACTCCCGCTGCGTTCCAGTAGGGGGTGGCGATGCCGCTCCCCAAGTCTGCCTCGATCAGGCGGCGGCGCACTTCCAGCAGTTTTTCGATCAGCGCCGGCTCGGCCTTTTCATAGGCGGTGGCGTCGGGAGCGCGTTTGACCACTACTCCCAGCAGTTCCGTGATCGCATTGCCGATTGAATTCTGGCTGATGGTGACAATCAGCCGGCCCGCGTCATTGCGGTAGATCAGTTGCTTGAAAGCAGGCTGCCAGCGAATCGAGTGGGCATATTTCGCATCGGTGATGCAGCGGTCGCGCACCATTTTTGCGGTCTTCAGGAAATCGTTGTTGAACAGCAGCCTGGCCTCGACCAGTTCGGGGAAGTAGGCGTTCTGCGGCAGCGGCGCGTTGCGCGTCGACACCTGGGTAAAGAAGGTGCGGTAGAAGTCGATGAAGCCTTTGAGGATGGTGTCGTATTCATTCCAGAAACGGACTTCCTTGAGGGCGGCCAGGCCGCCGCCGATCTCCCAGCTCGGCAAGCCGCGCGGATAGCCGGTGAGGGCGAGGCGGCAGGCGTCGGCTTCGCTGGGCTTGAGAATCTGCAAATCCAGTTCGTCGAAGAACGCCCGGTAGACCTCCCGCATATGCGCCTGAAACAGGGAATGCTGGCCGCCGTCGGTCAGGTTCGGATTGTTCGGGTTGGCCAGCGGCGCGGCGCGCAACGCGGCCTGGTCGAATACCATGAAATGGTTGTGCAGCATGCGGATGCTGGGCACGCCGGGCGAGGTGAGCGGCCAGGTGGCGTCGAGGCTGGCTTCGCCGGCCAGCACCAGGGCTGCAGCGGGATCGGGATAGCGTTCCAGCATGAACTCGATGATGATCTGGTTCATGCGGTTCCAGACATTCTTCGTGGCGTCCGGTACCTGGGTGCGCCGCACCGGCCGGCCGAGCGGATCGAGAATGCTCCGCGCGGTGTTGTAAATGATCGAGCAATCGAATTCGTTGCTGTGGCCCAGAGCCTTGCGGTACAGCAGCAGGCCCTCGGGGTTCCTCAGCAGGCCGTTGCTCTGTGCAAGGTTCTCAAGATTTTCCGTGCTGTTGAAAAACTCGTTCTGTGTCATTCCCTCCGGCACTTCGAGGGGAATGGGCCGGAACGGGGTAACGATTTCTCTGGGGGCGGAGGTCATTATGAGTCGTTACGGATATCAGGCCGGGCGGCCGGCCGTACCCGCCGGTGCGGCCCGTAAATATTGTGGTGGCCACGGGGTCGACTGCCCCAGGGTTTGTGCGGCTGCCAGCGGCCAGTAGGGGTTGCGCAGGATTTCGCGGCCGAGCAGCACCAGGTCGGCCTGTCCGGAACGGATGATGTGATCGGCTTGTTCCGCCGAGGTGATCAGGCCGACCGCCGCCGTGGGGATGCCGGCCTCGCGGCGGATCCGGGCGGCGAATTCGGTCTGGAAGCCAGTGCCAACCGGGATTTTCGCGGTCGGCAGCAATCCCGCCGTCGACACGTCGATCAGGTCGACGCCGAGGCCCTTGAGCGTGCGGCACAGTTCGACGGTTTCATCCGCGTTCCAGCCGCCCTCGATCCAGTCAGTGGCCGACAGACGAACCAGCAATGGCAGATTTTCCGGCCATTCGGCCCGAACTGCCGTGACCACTTCGCGCACCAGGCGGGTGCGGTTCTCGAAGCTGCCGCCGTAGGCATCGGTGCGCTGGTTGGATAGGGGGGAAAGAAACTGGTGCAACAGGTAGCCATGTGCCGCATGCACTTCGGCCACCTGAAAACCGGCGGCACGCGCCCGCCCTGCGGCATCGGCAAAACCACTGACCACCTTGCGGATGGCGCTCTCGTCGAGTGCGCGCGGTACGGCATAACCCTCGCCAAAGGACAGCGGGGAGGGTGCGACCACCGTCCAGCCACCGTCGTTTTCACTCAAGGTTCCCTGTGGCTGCCAACCCAGCCTGACGCTGGCCTTGCGGCCGGCGTGCGCCAGCTGGATTGCCGCTACGCAGCCCTGTTCCTGCGCGAAGCGGACGATGCGCGCCAGTGGTTCGATCTGCTCATCGCGCCAGAGACCCAGGTCGCCCGGGCTGATGCGGCCTTCCGGCACGACGCCGGTCGCCTCGACAATCATCAGCGCCGCGCCGCCAACGGCACGGCTGCCGTAATGGACGAAATGCCAGTCGGATGCCATGCCGTCACGCGCCGAGTACTGGCACATGGGCGGAATGCCGATGCGGTTGTGGAGGACGACATCACGCAATTTCAGCGGTTCAAACAGATGGGTCATGAAGCGGTTCCAGAAAGAAAGGTGGAGGAAAGCAGCCGGAGACTTATACCAGACCGCTCATCAGTTGCACCTGCACCGTCTCGCCAGCGCCGACTTTTTCGCGGTCCGGTTCGAGAACGATGAAGCAGTCGGCCCGGGCCATCGAACTGAGGATGCCGGAGCCCTGCATGCCGGTCGGGCGCACGCACCATTCACCATCCTCCTGAAACAGCATGCCACGCTGAAATTCGGTGCGGCCGCGACCTTTTTTCATGGCATCGACGCAGCGTGCCGGAAAGCTGGGGAAGGGCGGTACGGGATCGACGCCCGCGAGCTTGAGGATGGCGGGGCGGACAAACTGATAGAAGGTGACCATCACCGCTACCGGATTGCCGGGCAGGCCGAAGAGCCAGGCGCCAGGCTTGTTTTCACCCCCGGGCTGAATGCGGCCGAAAGCCATCGGGCGGCCGGGTTTCATGGCGATCTTCCAGAAAGCGACCTCGCCGAGCTGCGCCATCAACTGCTTGATGAAATCGGCTTCGCCGACGGAAACACCGCCACTGGTGATGATGGCATCGGCACAGCCCGCGGCTTCGCGGAAGGCCGCTTCGAGCGCGGCCGGGTCGTCCTTCACCACGCCCATGTCGATGACATCGCAGCCGAGGCGGGTGAGCATGCCCCACAAGGTATAACGGTTGCTGTCATACACCGCGCCGGGAAACAGCGGCGTGCCGACGGAACACAGCTCGTCGCCAGTCGAGAACAGCGCGACGCGCACGCGGCGCCGCAGCGAGACTTCGGCCAGGCCCAGCGAGGCGATGATGCCGAGTTCCGCCGGTCGCAGTAGCTTGCCGGCAACGAGGGCCGGGCTGCCAGCCTTGAGATCCTCGCCGGCGCGGCGGATGTGTTGTTCACGACGCTGGCCGGGCGGGATGATGACGGCATCGCCGTCGACGCGCACGACTTCCTGCACGACCACGCAATCGACGCCGTCGGGCAGTGCGGCGCCCGTCATGATGCGCGCCGTCTCGCCAGCGCCGACTTTTGCCGCGCAGGGGCGGCCGGCGAATGCCGTGCCGATGTTCTTCAGGCGGGTCTCGCCGCTGGCGGCGAGATCGGCATGGCGCACTGCCCAGCCGTCCATGGCCGAGTTGTCATGGGCCGGCACATTGAACGGCGCGATGACATCTACCGCCAGCACCCGATCCAGCGCCTGATGTACGGGCAGCCGTTCATGTCCGGCAACCGGCTGCAGGGTGTCGATGATCAGTTGGCGGGCACGCTCTACCGGGAGGGATTCGGGGTCGTAATCGTCTATGCAGGAAAAGGTCTTGAGCAATGAAATCATGGTGTTGGCTGAAATGAGCTGGCAGGTTGCCGGCAACATGGCCGGCCCGAGAGTTTAACCCCCGGCGATGGGCGGCCAGATGGCCAGTGTTTCACCTGTCTGCAGCGGACGTGTCGCGCGCAGCGCAGGGGGGATGAAAGCGCCGTCGATCAACACCAGATGGCACAGCTTCTGCGGCAGGCCAAAGCGCTCGATCACCTGCTGAACGGTGGTGCCCGCGTCCAGTTCGAGCGCCAGGGCGTTGGTTTTCCTTGCTTCCGGAGGCAGATAGTCCTGCAGCGTGGCAAAGAGCTTGAGCGTTACGTGCACCTGCGACCCCGGACGCTGCTCAAGCCGCCTGCTGCGCGGTCGCGAGATAGGCCGCCATGAAGTCGGTGGGATCATCCAGCAAGCGCTCGCGCCAGGCGCCGAGCCGCGCCCGGGTCTGGATCAGGCCGCGCAGGGCGCCGACGTGATCGGTCCAGCCGATGCTGGTCGCACCGATCAGGACGTCATGTTCGAACTGCAGCGACAGGTATCGATACCTGTCCTCATCCACCAGTTCGACCGTCGTGCCACCGGCGGCCTTTTTCACGCCCGACCACTCGCCGAACGAGGTGGAAATCAGGCCCAGGGTGTCGAGGACATTGATCGCCAGACTGCCCTGCGATACGGCGCTGTTGCCGGCCATGTTCTTGGCGGCAATTTGCGCCTGCTCGGCGGCATTCGGTTGTATCGCGTTGACTTCGGGCTGGCCGGAGTGGAATCCGGGCGTTTCGGTGACATCGCCTGCGGCAAAGACATCGGGCAGGTTGGTGCGCATTGCCGTGTCGACGCGGATGCCGCGTTCCATGGCGATGCCGCTTCCCGCCAGAAAACCGATGGCCGGCTTGACGCCGGCGGCGCAGATCACCAGATCGGCAGCAATTTCAGCGCCGCTGCTCAGTTGCGCGGCCAGCGCGCCATCCTTTGCGCTGATCGCGGTGACTGCCGCATTGAGATGCACGGCAACGCCTTTTTGCTCGACCCAGCGCTTGATCATGGCACCGGCCTTGGCGGTCATCATGCGCTGCACCATGCGGTCGCCCATTTCCACTACGGTGAGCTTGACGCCCCGTGCGGCGAGCGCTTCCATGATGATGCAGCCGATGAAACCGGCGCCAATTTGCAGCACGCGACTGCCCGGTTGTGCCTTGGCGGCAATCGCGCGCGCATCCTCGATGGTCCAGCAGGTATGCACATTGGGCAGGTCGATGCCCGGCACGGGCGGCCGGATCGGCTGCGAACCGGTGGCGATCAGCAGCTTGTCATAGGGCAGGCGTTCGCCGTCAGCGAACTCGACCTGTTTCGTTTGCGCATCGAGCTTTGTCACGCGCCCCTGGATCAAGTGGATCTTGTGCCGCACGTAATGGTCGTGTGCCTTGCGCAGATGGGTGCCGGCATCGCTAATGTGCCCCTGCAGGAAATAGGGAATGGCCATGCGCGAATACGGTGGTTCCTGCTCGTCGCCGATAAGGGCGATTTCGGCGTCGGGTAGCAGCCGGCGCAGGGTTTCGGCGGCAATCAGACCCGTCGGGCCGTTGCCGATGATGATGTGTTTCATTGTGGCTCCTTATGAAAGCCTGGAGCCGGCGTGACCGGCCCCTTGCTTCGCGGTAGCAGGATTACAAGCCGAGACGCTTGAGCGTTTCCTTGCCGGGAACGCCGTTGGCATCCCAGCCGCGCGCCTGGTAATACTCGGGAAGCATCTTGTCGATGCCGCTCACCAGACCCTTGGCCGGGCCGGTTTTGACCGGTTCGGTCTTGAGGCGGGGTGGCAGATCGTCATCCTTGGCCGTGAAGCCCGCAGCGTTGTTGAACTGGCGCTCCATGTTCCAGATGCGCTCGCCGACCACGGCAAGTTTTTCCATGGTCCAGTCGCCTTCGCAGGCGGCGTCGAGTTGTGGCTGCAGGTCGGCCAGGGTCCAGGCGAAGGTGGTGAACACGCAGACCCCGGCCGAGTCGAATACCGCGGTGGCATCCTGGAAGGCCTTGACCAGGTCGGCCTTGCCTTCGGTGACGAGCGGGTCGGTCTTGACCGGAATGCCCAGCACCTCGGACGCCACGGTGTAGCCGCGCAGGTGGCAGGCGCCGCGGTTGGAGGTCGCGTAAGCCAGGCCCATGCCCTGAATGCCGCGCGAGTCGTAGGCCGGAAATTCCTGTTTTTTCACGCCCATCGAGAGTTCTGGCTTGCCGTATTTCTCGCACAGGCGTGCCGAACCCAGCCCGAGTTCCTTGCCGAAACCTTCCCCGCGCGCGGTCATTTGCGCCAGTTCGCAGAGCGCCTTGGCCGAACCGAAGGGCGCCGCCATGCCAATCTGCTTCTCGGTAAGAATGCCCATTTCATAGAGTTCCATGGCCGCGCCGACGGTGGCGCCAAAGGAAATCGGGTCGAAGCCGTCCTCGTTGCAAATCAGGTTGGCATACTGCAGGGCTTCCAGGTCGCCGACGCCGTTGGCGGCGCCCAGCGCCCAGGCCGCCTCGTATTCCAGACCGCCGGAAGCACCCCAGTACTCGGGCTTGTTGACGACGCTGAAGTGCGTTTCGTCAATCCTCGAGATGCGGCCGCAGGCGATCGTGCAGCCAAAGCAGGCATTGTTGGTTACCAGATGGCTCTTGCCGTCGCTGGGGCGTTTCTCGACCATGGCTTCGGCCGAAATCTTGCGCGCATCCTCGAACTGCGAGTCGCGGTGGTTGCGCGTGGGCAGGGCGCCCATTTCGTTGATGACGTTCATCAGCACCTGGGTGCCATAGGTCGGCAGGCCCTGGCCGGTGACGGCGTTGTCCGCCAGAACTTTCTTGGCGGCGGTAGCGGCGCTCATGAAGGCCTTGGCGTCCTTGAGGATGCTCACGCCCTGGGTGCCGCGCACGGCGACCGCCTTGAGGTTCTTGGAGCCCATCACGGTGCCGACGCCGGAGCGGCCGGCGGCGCGATGCAGGTCATTGACGATGCAGGCATACATCACGCCGTTTTCACCGGCTCGACCAATGCTGCAGACGCGGGTCTGCGGGTCCTGATGGCTCTTCTTGATGATCTCTTCGGTCTGCCAGACCGTCTTGCCCCACAGGTGGGCGGCATCCTTCAGTTCGGCCTTGTCGTTTTCGATGGCGAGGTAAACCGGCTTCGCGCTCTTGCCTTCGAAAATGATCATGTCCCAGCCGGCGAACTTGAGCTCGGCGCCGAAATAGCCGCCGGAGTTGGAGCAGGCGATCGCGCCGGTCAGTGCGCCCTTGGTGACCACCGAATAGCGCCCACCGGTCGATGCCGGCGTGCCGGTCAGCGGGCCGGTGGTCATGATCAGCTTGTTGGCCGCGGACAGCGGGTCGACCTTGGGATCGACTTCGCTGATGAAGTACTTGGTTGCCAGGCCACGCTGGCCGAGATATTGCTGTGCCCACTCCATGTTGAGGGGTTCGGATTTACAGGCGCCGCTGCTCAGATCAACGCGCAGAATCTTGCGAGTCCATGCCATGGTGTCTTCTCCTATTATCGAGGTCAGGCGCTGGCGCGCGTGGCGCTGTCGGTCTTCCCGGCCCAGGCGCGCATCTTGTCGAGTCCCGTCCAGTCGGCATCGACATAGGTGATGGCGCCGGTCGGGCAGGCGCTGGCACAGGCCGGGTCGCCACCGCAGAGGTCGCACTTCTGAACCTTGCCGGTTTCCGCAACGTAATTCACGGTGCCGAAGGGGCAGGCGATGGTGCAGACCTTGCATCCGACACAGATGGCTTCGTTGACGATCTTGGCGCCGGTGCCGGCATCGACGCGGATGGCATCGACCGGGCAGGCATTCATGCACCAGGCTTCCGCGCACTGGGTGCAGGTGTAGGGCACTTTGCGACCTATATGCTCGAAGCTGAAAATCTTGATGCGTGACTTGGCGATATTGAAGACGCCGTAGTTTTCGTAGGAGCACGCCATTTCGCACTGCAAACAGCCGGTGCATTTGTTTGCGTCAATGTGCAAGGATTTTTGCATTTCGACCCTCCAGTCACTTGAGTGTTCTTGGTTGAGATCTTTTCGCCGGTCCGGCGCTGCCGGGAATTTATCGCTGGCTAAAATTCCACATGTGTCATTATTGAGCAAATCGGCAGTGTGCTGCAACTTGACAGAAAATCAATTTGACCATTATGCAGAAAGGGAATTCGGAGCCGGCTGTATTCAGCCCGGACACGGCGGCGCGTCTGGAGCGCGAAGTTTCGGCCCAGCCACGGGAATTCCGGCATGGCTTGCTGCTGGCTTTTCCGGGCGGCGTCACCGAAGTTGATGGCATCCTGCGCGTCACCGCTGGTCCGGCAGCGATGGAAATATGCCTCACGCCCCTGGCACCCCGGGTCATCGCTGCACTGCGGCTGCCGAACCTCCGGGTAAGCATTCGTTTCACTGCCGGCACCCCGGCCGAGCAGCAAGCCATGCTGGCGCGCATGGATCGGGCCATGCACCGGGGCGGCGGCTGAGATGGGAGAAATCACCACAAGTCTGATGCTGGCCGGGGAACTGGTGGCGAGCGGCGATGCGCGGCTGGCATCCATCGTCACGCTGAGCCTGCAGGTCAGCCTTTCCGCCACGCTGCTCGCCTGCCTGATCGGCATGCCGCTCGGCGCGCTGCTGGCGGTTGGCCGCTTTCCCGGGCGGCATACGCTGATCGTGCTGTTCAACGGACTGATGGGCCTGCCCCCGGTAGTGGTCGGCCTGCTGGTCTATCTGCTGCTGTCCCGCGCCGGTCCGCTGGGGCAGTTCGGGTTGCTGTTCACCCCCGCCGCGATGATCATCGCGCAGACCATCCTGATCGTGCCGATCGTCGCCGCATTGGCGCGGCAGTCGGTCGAGGATGCCTGGCGCGAATATCGGGAGCAGCTGCGCAGCCTGGGCGCGAGCCGGTTGCGCGCCGCCATGACGCTGCTCTGGGATGGCCGCTTTTCACTGACCACATCCGGCTTGGCGGGCTTCGGGCGGGCCATTGCCGAGGTGGGTGCGGTGATGATCGTCGGCGGCAACATCGACGGCGTTACCCGCGTCATGACCACCACCATCGCGCTCGAAACGAGCAAGGGCGACCTGCCGCTGGCGCTGGCTCTCGGGCTGATCCTGATCGCCGTGGTGCTGTCAGTCAATACCGCGGCCTTCATGCTGCGCCAGTGGGCGGAAAAGCGATGGGGCTAGGAGTGGCGTGGCTCGTGCTCGACCGGCTCGGACTGACCGAGAATGGTGTCTGCATCATTAATGACGTCAGCCTGAAAGTCGGCGCTGGCAGGACGGCGATTCTCGGCCCCAATGGCGCCGGCAAGAGCACCTTGCTGCGTCTGATGCATGGGCTGCTGCGTCCCAGCGCAGGTGCGCAGCACTGGCCCGCGCCGCTGACCCAGGGCATGGTGTTCCAGCGTCCGGTGATGCTGCGCACCACCGCTTTGGCCAATGTCGAATATGGGCTCAAGCTGCGCGGGATCAAGTCGCCTGAGCGACGGCAGCGGGCCACGGCGGCGCTGGAGCGTGTTGGTCTGCCGGCCATGGCCGGGCGTCCCGCCCGCCGCCTGTCCGGTGGCGAACAGCAACGCGTTGCGCTGGCGCGTGCCTGGGCGCTGGAGCCGCAAGTGCTGTTCCTCGACGAACCCACCGCCAGCCTCGATCCCGCCAGCAGTCGCGAGGTCGAGCGCATCATCCGTGAGATTGCCGCATCCGGCACCCGCATCGTGATGACCACCCACAACCTCGGCCAGGCACGGCGCATCGCCGAAGAGGTGCTGTTCATCGACAGTGGCCGGGTGGTCGAGCAAAGCCCGGTCGAGGAATTCTTCACCCGGCCGCGCCATGCGGCCGCGAAACTTTTTCTGGAGGAGGAAACCCCATGACATCACGTCGCTCATTGCTGGCCGCCTGC
>JAUXOM010000123.1 GCA_030682175.1 Rhodocyclaceae bacterium | reverse complement strand
TGATGCCGGCGAGGCAGTTCAACTGCGCAACATTCAGCGCCGTGGCGTAGGCGATGGACTGGTCGACGCCGGTGCGAAATTCCTCGATGCGGTCGGGATGGCAGGCGATGCCGCGCTCGCCGCCGCCCCAGTTGCCGGCCGGCAGGTTGTGCAGTACCAGCTGCAGGCCGTTCCTGGTCAGCAGTTCCTTCAACTGCTCGGCGGGATAGTCGTAGGGGAAGAGGAATTCCACGGCCTTGAAGCCGGCTTGCGCCGCCCGTTCGAAGCGCTCGAGGAAGGGCGCTTCGTTGAACAGCATGGTCAGGTTGGCGGCAAGTCGCGGCATGGTCACACTTCCTCCAGGGCGGGTTGGACTGCGGCCGGCAGTTTCTTGGCGCTTGCCGGCGACAGGTCGAGAACGGGCTCCCATTCTCGCACGGCGTTGATTTCCGTCCCCATGGCGATGTTGGTCACGCGTTCGAGGATGCACTCGACCACCACCGGCACCGAGTGCTCGGCCATCAGCGCGCGAGCGCGCTCGAAAGCGGGGGCGATGTCCTCCGGCCGCTCGACGCGGATCGCCTTGCAGCCGAGGCCCTCGGCCACCTTGACGTGGTCGACGCCGTAGCCGCGCGTCTCGGGCGAATTGATGTTGTCGAAGGCCAGTTGCACGCAGTAATCCATGTCGAAGTTCATCTGCGCCTGGCGGATCAGGCCGAGGTAGGAATTATTCACCACGACATGGATGAAGGGCACCTTGAACTGCGCCGCCACCGCCAGTTCCTCGATCATGAACTGGAAGTCGTAGTCGCCCGAGATGGCGACCACGTCGGCCGCCGGATCGGCCACCTTGGCGCCGATCGCGGCCGGCAGCGTCCAGCCCAGCGGGCCGGCCTGGCCGGCGTTGATCCAGTGGCGCGGCTTGTAGACCTTGAGGAACTGCGCGGCGGAAATCTGCGACAGGCCGATGGTGGTGACGTAGCGCGTGTCGCGGCCGAAGTAGGCGTTCATTTCGTGCCAGACGCGATGCGGCTTCATCGGCGCCTCGTCGAAGTCGCTCTTCCTCAGCATGGTGGCCTTGCGGCCCTGGCAGTCGGCGACCCAATCCTGGCGCGACTTGAGGCTGCCGGCGGCCTTCATTTCCTTCGCCACGGCGATCAGTTGCTCCAGAGCGGCCCTGGCGTCGGAGGCGATGCCGAGGTCGGGGCCGAAGACGCGGCCGATCTGCGTCGGCTCGATGTCGATATGCACGAACTTGCGGCCCTGCGTATAGACGTCCACCGAGCCGGTGTGGCGATTGGCCCAGCGGTTGCCGATGCCCATGACGAAGTCCGATGCCAGCATGGTGGCATTGCCGTAGCGGTGCGAGGTCTGCAGGCCGACCATGCCGGCCATCAGCGGATGGTCGTCGGGAATGGCGCCCCAGCCCATCAGCGTCGGAATCACCGGCACCTCGAGCAATTCGGCGAACTCGACCAGCAGTCTGTCGGCGTCGGCATTGAAAATGCCGCCGCCGGCGACGACCAGGGGTCGCTCGGCGTCGTTGAGCATTTGCATCGCCTTCTCGCACTGGGCACGGGTAGCGGCGGGCTTGTAGGCCGGCAGCGGGGCGTAGGTATCGGGATCGAACTCGATCTCGGCCACCTGCACGTCGAAGGGCAGGTCGATCAGCACCGGGCCGGGGCGCCCCGAGCGCATCACGTGGAAGGCCTGCTGGAAGACGCTGGGCACCAGCGCGGGTTCGCGCACAGTCACCGCCCACTTGGTGACCGGCTTGGCGATGGACTCGATGTCGACTGCCTGGAAGTCCTCCTTGTAGAGCCGCGCGCGCGGCGCCTGGCCGGTGATGCAAAGGATGGGAATGGAATCGGCAGAGGCCGAGTAGAGGCCGGTGATCATGTCGGTGCCGGCCGGGCCCGAGGTGCCGATGCAGACGCCGATGTTGCCGGCCTTCGCCCGCGTGTAGCCCTCGGCCATGTGCGACGCCCCTTCGACGTGACGGGCGAGGTAGTGCTTGAAGCCGCCGTTGGCGCGCAGCGCCGAGTAAAGCGGGTTGATGGCGGCGCCGGGCACGCCGAAGGCGGTGTCGACTCCTTCCCTGCGCAGGATGTGGGCGGCGGCGTCTATTGCTCTCATGCGTGCCATATCTGTCTCCTCCTCCAAGTGATTGCCCGGACCGGGCAATCTATGGAGTGAAGCGTATGCCGTTTCTTTTGGTAAAAAAATGGTGCGATAATCAATTTATTATTACGAATTGGGTAATTATCCAGAAAGCGGGAGGAGAGTGTGGACAGGTTGAAACTGATGGAGACCTTCGCTGCCGTTGCCTTGCGCGGCAGTTTGACCGCCGCGGCGGCGGCCGAGGGTGTGGCGCCGGCCGTGGTGAGCCGGCGCCTCGATGCGCTGGAGGAGTATCTGGGCGTCAAGCTCCTGGTGCGCACCACGCGCAAGGTCACGCTGAGTTTTGAGGGCAGCGCCTACCTGGAAGATTGCCAGCGCATCCTGCGCGAGGTCGGCGACGTCGAGGCAGCCGTCAGTCTCGGTGGCGTCAAGGCGCGCGGTCATCTGCGCATCTCGGCGCCGGCGGGTTTCGGCCGGCGGCATGTGGCACCGCTGCTGATGCGCTATCTGGACGACAACCCGGAGGTCAACGCCAACCTCGATCTGAGCGATCGCATGGTCGATCTGGTCAATGAAAACGTCGATTGCGCGGTGCGCCTCGGGGAACTCGCGGATTCGAGCCTGGTCAGCGTGCGCCTGGGCGAAATGCGGCGCGTGGTCGTCGGCAGCCCGGACTATCTGGCGCGTCGCGGCGTACCGCCAGCGCCGACTTTTCTCGTCGACCACGAGTGCCTGTCGCTGGGGCAGCAACGTGGCTGGGTGTTTCGCGAGACCGGGGGGAAAGCGGCGACCACCACGATCAAGGTGGGCGGCAGGCTCGAATGCAACGACGGCGCGGTACTGCACGATTGGGCGCTGGCCGGCAAGGGCCTGGCCTGGCGTTCGCTGTGGGAAGTCGGTGCCGACATTGCGGCGGGTCGCCTAGTGACGTTGCTTGACGAGTTCGCCGCACCGGCGGTGGGAATTCACGCGGTGGTGCCGCAGCGCCGACATCTGCCGCTGCGAGTCAGGCTTTTCATTGACCTTCTGAAAATGACTTGGCGCGATTCCGACTATTGGGCGACTGCGGCCCGCAATTGACTGGCGTGTCGGCGGCAAGCGCATTCCTTATGGCAAGGCCAGGCGCACAAATGCATCAAACTGCCGGATCCAGGTCTCCCGGGCAAAGATGAATCCCTCGTTGTGACCGCCCTCGATTTCGATAAATTGCTTGGGCTGATTGGCTGCATCGAACAGGCGTTGGCCATGGATGAAAGGAATAATGTCGTCGTTGCGGCTGTGGACCACCAGTATCGGGCAGGTGATTTGCGGCAGGCGGTCCAGGGTGTCATAGCGGATATTTGCGAGCAGTCTGATCGGCAGCAGCGGATACAGATTGGCTCCCATGTCGGGCACGGAGGTGAAGGTCGAGGCCAGAACCAGTGCCCCAGGGCGATTCGTCACCGCCAGTTGCGCCGCCACACCGCCGCCCAGCGATTCGCCATAGAGGATGATGCGGTTTGCGGGGAACCCAAGTACTTCAGTGGCATGGCGCCACGCGGTCGCGGCGTCCAGGTAGGTGCCCTCCTCCGAAGGTTTACCACTACTGCGTC
>JAUXOM010000103.1 GCA_030682175.1 Rhodocyclaceae bacterium | reverse complement strand
GTGACCGGCGCGACGCTCAAGGCCGATGGCAGCACCATCGATTACGGCGGCGTCGGCACCATGTCGAAATCGAAGCGCAACGGCGTCGATCCGCAATCATTGATCGAGCAGTACGGCGCCGACACCGCGCGCTTCTTCATGATGTTCGCCTCCCCGCCCGAGCAGACGCTGGAATGGTCGGATTCCGGCGTCGAGGGCGCCTACCGTTTTCTCAAGCGCGTCTGGGCCTTCGGTCACGCCCTGAAATCGCAAGCTGCCAGCAAAGAAGCCGGGGCGCTGCGCCGCGAGATTCACCTGTTGCTGAAGCAGGCCAATTACGACCTGGGCAAGCTGCAGTTCAACACCGTCGCTTCGGCCTGCATGAAGATGCTCAACGCGCTGGAGAAGTCGCCGGCCGACCCGCATGCGCACGAAGCCTTCTCGATTCTTCTGCGCGTCCTTTCGCCCATCGCGCCGCACCTCACGCATGCGCTGTGGATCGAACTCGGCTACGGGCCGGACATCCTCGCCGCCACCTGGCCCGAGCCGCTCGACGCCGCGCTGGTGCAGGACGAAGAAGAACTCGTGCTGCAGGTGAATGGCAAGCTGCGCGGCGCCATCCGGGTAAAAGTCGGCGCTGACAGGACGGCGATCGAAGCCGTTGCGCTCGCTACCGAAGCCGCACAGAAATTCATGGAAGGCAAGCCGGCGAAGAAGGTCATCGTCGTGCCCGGCCGCCTGATTAATATCGTCGTCTGATAGAGGGGTACTCAATGCGCCACCTGCTAATCCTCTTGCTGTCGTTAAGCCTTGCGGCCTGCGGCTTCCAGTTGCGCGGCAGCTACAGCCTGCCCTGGGACTCGCTCTATCTCGGCATGCCCGAAAACAGCGAGATGTATGCCCAGATCAAGCGCAGCGTCGAAGCGTCGACACAAACCCGCATCGTCACCGACCCCAAGGCGGCGCAGGCCTCGCTCGTCATCCTGCGCAACGAGCAGGCGAAGAACATCCTCTCCCTCTCCGGCACCGGCCTGGTGCGTGAATTCCAATTGACGCGCACCTTCGTCTATCGCATTCAGGATGCCAGCGGCAAGGAACTGATGGCGCCCAGCCAGATCATCCTGCAGCGTGAAATGAACTTCGACGACCAGCGGATTTTTGCCTCGGAGGCGGAAGAGATCACCCTCTGGCGCGACATCCAGGTCGATCTGGTGCAACAGTTATTGCGCCGGCTCTCGGCCAGCAGCCGTGCTGTAAAAAGCTGACCCGCCGTGCAACTGCGCCCGGAACAACTCGCCGCACATCTCGAAAAACCGCTCGCGCCGCTGTATGTCCTGCATGGCGACGACCCGCTGCTGACCATCGAAGCGGGCGACGCCCTGCGCGCCGCCGCGCGGCGCCAGGGCTTTGACGAACGCAACGTGCTGGTCGTCACGCCAAGCTTCCGCTGGGACGAACTGTTTCACGCCGCGGGCAACCTCTCGCTGTTCGGCGGCCGCACCCTGGTCGATCTGCGCATGCCCACCGGCAAACCCGGCCGCGATGGCGGCGAGGCGCTCGCCCGTTACTGCAAGGCGCTGCCCGCCGACGTGCTGACCCTGATCACCCTGCCCGAAATGGACTGGCGGGCGAAGAAGGCCGCCTGGTTCACGACGCTGATCAATGCCGGCATCGCCATCGAATGCCGGGCGCCAGCACTGGAACAACTGCCGAACTGGATCGCGAATCGGCTCAAAACCCAGCAACAATCGGCCGCGCCGGATGCCCTGGAATTCATTGCGCTGCATGTCGAGGGCAACCTGCTCGCCGCGCACCAGGAAATCCAGAAACTCGGCCTGCTGCATCCGCCCGGCGCGCTGACGCTGGCACAGGTTTCCGCCGCCGTGCTGAACGTCGCGCGCTACGACATCGACGACCTGCGCACCGCCTTGCAGGCGAAGGACACCGCGCGCTGCGCGCGCACGCTGGAAGGCCTGCGCGCCGAAGACGCGCCCCTGCCGCTGGTGTTGTGGGCGCTCACCATGGAGGCGCGCACGCGTGCCTTGCGTCCGGCGCTCTTGCACGCAGCGCGAATTGATCGCATCATCAAGGGTCTCGCCAGTGGCGACCGCTGGGACGAATGCCTGCAACTCTCCTTGCGTTTAACCAGGGCTTAGTTTAGTAGTGGACCCCATGGACCCAATCGACATCAAGCAATACATGGAAACAGTTGGCCAGGCGGCGCGTGCCGCCGCGCGGGAAATGGCCAGGGCTTCCACCGCCGCCAAGAACGCCGCGCTGCTGGCGATGGCCGCCGCCGTGCGTGCACGCCAGGCCGAACTGCTCGCCGCAAATGCCGCCGATGTCGCCGCGGCACGCGCTGCTGGCCTGGAGCCGGCGCTGCTCGATCGCCTGACGCTCACTGCCAAAGGCGTCGAAGCCATGGCCGAAGGTCTCGAACAGGTCGCCAAACTGGCAGACCCCATCGGCGAGATCAGCGACATGAAATTCCGCCCCAGCGGCATTCAGGTTGGCCGCATGCGCGTGCCGCTTGGCGTGGTCGGCATCATCTACGAGGCGCGCCCCAACGTCACGGCCGACGCCGCTGCGCTGTGCCTCAAGTCGGGCAATGCGGCGATCCTGCGCGGCGGGAAAGAGGCACTGCGCTGCAATCAGGCCATCGCCGCCTGCGTGCGCACCGGCCTCGCCGCCGCCGGCCTGCCGGAAACCGCCGTGCAGGTGATTGAAACCACCGACCGCGCCGCCGTCGGCCATCTGGTCGCCATGCCCGAATATGTCGATGTGATTGTGCCGCGCGGCGGCAAGGGGCTGATCGAACGCATATCGAAGGAAGCCCGCGTGCCGGTGATCAAGCACCTGGACGGGAACTGCCACGTCTATATCGACGTCTCCGCCGACCCCGCCAAGGCGCTGAACATTCTCGAAAACGCCAAGACCCAGCGTCTCGGCACCTGCAACACGACCGAGTCGTTGCTCGTCGCGCATCCCGTCGCCGAGTCGCTGCTGCCGCTGCTGGCGCAGATGCTCACGGCGCGGGGCGTCGAGATTCGCGGCTGTGCCGAGACGCTGAAGCTCGTGGCGCAGGCCAGGGCGGCGACCGAGGAGGACTATTACACCGAATACCTCGCCGCCATCATCTCCTGCAAGGTAGTGGCGGACGTCGATGCAGCCATCGCCCACATCAACCAATACTCGTCGGCGCACACCGAGACCATCGTCACCGAAGACTACACGCGCGCCATGCGTTTCCTGCGCGAAGTCGACTCCAGTTCGGTGATGGTGAATGCCTCGACACGCTTTGCCGACGGCTTCGAATACGGCCTCGGCGCCGAGATCGGCATTTCGACCGACAAATTCCACGCGCGCGGCCCGGTCGGGCTGGAAGGACTGCCCTCGCAGAAGTGGATTGTCTTCGGCAACGGCGAGGTCCGAATATGATGGCCCCCTTTCCCCCCAGCCCCCCTTCCCGGAGAAGGGGGATAGCTACGCTATCCCTGACGGGCAATTATTGCCCCCCACCCCCCTTCCCCCGCCCATGGGCGGGGGTGACTAGTCACCTCCCCCGCTTGGCGGGGGAGGATGGGAGGGGGTTTCGTAAATACCCCGCGCTTGCGCGGGGCGGCCCGGCGGAGGCGACATGATCACCAACCATCCTGGCAGCGCCGACTACGAAGCCATCGTCAGCTGGCCGACGTTCTCGCTCGGCATTTGCTGCAATGGCGATGCCATCGTCGCCATCGACTTTCTTGAACCCTGCGACGAACGCGGCGGCCGCCAGCCGCAGGCCCAGGCCGCCGTGCGCCAGTTGCGCGCCTATCTGAAAGATCCCGCCTTCAGCTTCGACCTGACCCTCGCCCCGGCCGGCACTCCCTTCCAGCAACGCGTCTGGGCCAGCATCGCGGCGATTCCGGCTGGCCAGACCAGAAGCTATGGCGAACTTGCGCATGAACTCGGCAGCAGCCCGCGTGCCGTCGGTACCGCCTGCGGGGCCAATCCCTACCCGGTCGTCGTACCCTGCCATCGGGTCGTCGCCGCACATGGTGAGCTCGGCGGCTTTTCCCGCCAGCGCGGCGGATTCCTGCTCGACGTGAAACGCTGGCTCCTGCACCATGAAGGAATCAAATAAGGCGCGCAAGAAACTCGCCGGGCCGCCCCAAGAGTTTCTTGGCCCCCCGGAGGGAGAGCCGAGCACAAGGCCGCAGGCCGCAGGACAGCCGAAGGCTGGTCCCGCGCAGCGGGATGTGGCTTTGCCGCACAAAGCGAGGATTGCGGGGGGGGCTTTAATTGACGAGTTCATCGACGCCCTCTGGCTTGCCGACGGGCTGGCGAAAAACACGCTCGCGGCCTACCGTTCCGATCTTGCCCTGTTTGCGCATTGGCTGAGCGCGCGCGGCGGCGATCTGCCCGCCGCCAGCGAGGCGGATATCGACAGCTACCTCGCACACCTGCACACACGCACGCAAAAAGTGCGTCCCGCCACTTTGCGCCGCCTGCAGGCTGCCCTGCGCCGCTTTTACCGCTGGCTCATCGATCAGGGCCGCATTCAAACCGATCCGCTGCTCAACATCCAGGCACCGCTCGCCGCCGAACGCTTCCCCAAGACGCTGTCGGAAAAGAATGTCGAGGACCTGCTGGCCGCGCCCGACGTCACTACCCCGCTGGGGCTGCGCGACCGCACCATGTTCGAGCTGCTCTATGCCACCGGCCTGCGGGTTTCGGAACTGGTGGGTTTGAAACTATTTTCCGTCAGTCTCGACGACCGCGTGATCCGCACCTTCGGCAAGGGCGGCAAGGAACGGCTGGTGCCGATGGGCGAGGTCGCCGCCGACTGGCTGGTACGCTGGCTGGCGGAGGGGCGCCCGGCATTGCTCAAGGGTCGCGCCGCGGACTTCGTTTTTGTCACCGGCCGCCGCAGTCAGCGCACGGACGCCGGCATGACGCGCCAGATGGCCTGGGTGCTCATCAAGAAACATGCGCTGACCGCCGGCATTCCCGCGGCGCGCATTTCGCCCCACGTCCTGCGCCACGCCTTCGCCACCCACCTGCTCAACCATGGCGCCGACCTGCGGGTGGTGCAACTGCTGCTCGGTCATACTGACATCTCGACGACACAGGTCTACACTCATGTTGCACGCGCGCGTCTCAAGGAGCTGCACGCGACGCACCATCCGCGAGGCTAACAATATGAAAAACGATGACCGCCCCCCCGAAACCCCCGCGACGCAATTCCTGCACAAGCACGGCATCGCCCACTCCAACCACCTCTATCCCTACGAGGAGCACGGCGGCACGAAGGTTTCATCGCGCACGCTGAACGTCGCCGAGCACAGCGTCGTCAAGACGCTGGTCATGGAAGACGAGAACAAGAAACCGCTGCTGGTGCTGATGCATGGCGACCACAAGGTATCCACCAAGGAACTGGCACGGCAATTCGGCGTCAAGAAGATCGCGCCCTGTACGGCGGACGACGCGCGGCGCCACACGGGTTATATGGTGGGCGGCTGCTCGCCCTTCGGCACGAAAAAACAGTTACCGCTCTGCATGGAAAAGACCATCCTCGACCTGCCGCTGATCTACATCAACGGCGGCCAGCGCGGCTATCTGGTCGGCGTGCACCCGCACGACATCCTGCGCGTGCTGCAACCCAAGATCGTGGAGTGCCGGCTGGCTTGAATCACCCCTTAGCGCGAGGGAAGGCAGGAGGAGGCCTTATTTTCCGTCACCCCGGCACAGACTGCTGGTGTTTGACCTCTATGGATTCCGGCTTGCGCCGGAATGACGCTATCCCAAGCAGTCTCGCCGCCGGGCCGCCCTTCTCCCGCAAGCGGGTGAAGGGCTTTCTGATGACACCCCCTTTCCCCTACCCCTTTCCCGCCAGGGGAAAGGGGAGAAAACCGACCCCTGCAGTCTCGCCGGGTAGTGTGCCGACTTATGTGCAAAAGCGTCTGCAGTAGGAAGCAGGCGGGTGGTCATGGTAAGAGGTTGATTGTCGAGATCGACCTTAACCCCCTTGGGAGGACAAACCATGACCACGAGGAAGCGTAATACGAAGTTGA
>JAUXOM010000034.1 GCA_030682175.1 Rhodocyclaceae bacterium | reverse complement strand
CCTGTTCCCCTCGTCAAGTTCGAGGGCGCGGATGATGTCCTGTCGTCGCTTCCGGCGTGCCGCCGGACCTGACCTTCGTCGGTCAGCTACTGGGGGATTTTGAAGTGGCCATCACTGGGGGAATTTGGGTGGCCGCCGGGGGAAGCAGACAGTCGCCCGCGTAGTAGCTATGCTATCGGCGTTTGCTAATCTGGTTGCTGCCGGCAATCTGAGCCTAGCCCGTTTAACTTGCTGCGGCCCGGCGCGGCATAGCTCACTCGTTGGAATCTCGGAACCTTGCTTCTATACAAGTATCGCGATCTGCGAACCTCAGAAGGACTTCAGTACCTGAGACAAGTACTCTCTCAGCAAGCATTCTGGTCGGCACGTCCAGATAGTCTAAATGACCCTGAGGAGTTCATGTGGGCTTGTGACTACGCACCAACATATCGAACAGAAGGACTCCTTGCGGACGTGCTCCACCGAACCAAGGCTAGATCAGCCGCAGACGCAGTTTACTTGGCGCACGTCGCCATAGAACACAGTCGACTCGAGGCTTACGCGAAGCCTGTTCTTGCACTCTTGCAGGCCAGATGTCGGGATGAAATCGGCATTATCTCGTTTGGCACGTCAGGTACTAATCCGGTCCTCTGGCAACGGTATGGCGGTGAAGGGTTTGGCGTTTGCGTAGAAGTGGAGGTCCTCGACTACTTGATCGGAACCCAGATCCGCGAGGTTACATACTTAGATAGGAAGTCTTTACACATCGATCAAGTGCTTGAGGCTTCGCTAGACACCGGAACCGCCACATCAGTGTACCGGGTTGCTCTTCTCACCAAGCCTCTTCGTTGGCAGGAAGAATGCGAGGTTCGCTTTATTTCGAAGCGACAAAATGTGTCGATCAAGCTGGATGCTTCACCAATTCGCTCTATCATCCTAGGCCGTGCGCTCCCCTCTGAAATGGTCGACGAAGTCCGGGGTATCGTTGCGAATCTGGACTACTCGCTCGAAGTGCGCAACGCCTAACCTGTCCCTTGCCTCGAAAAGACGACCTTTCCACCCATAATCGTCGTGCATGCTTTTGCGTTGCAGATGTCTTCGGTCGGAATGGTGAGGAAGTCGCGATCCCAGACAACCATGTCGGCAAGTTTGCCTTCCTCCAGCGACCCGAGATCGTTTTCCTGAAACGCGGCATAGGCGCCGCCCATCGTCTGCAGGCGCAGCGCCTCGCCGATAGAGATCGATTCATTGGACGAGAAGCGCCTTCCACCTTTGCTCACCCGTGCAACGGCCTGCCAGAGGGCATACTGCGGCTGCCAGATAGGAAAAGCAGGCGGGTCGGCGCCCAGGGCCACAGGTATCTGCTGGTCCAGGAAAGAACGGAGCGGGATAAACTCTGACACCTTAGGCCCACTTCCAAATCGATCCCCCCACGCGTAAATAAACTGGGGGTGTGTCGATATAACAATCCCCAATTTCCTGATGCGGCGGATCGATTCATCACCGGGCCATAACGCGTGTTCAATGCGATGGCGTGGATCGGGACGGACGTACTCCTTCTGTGCAGCTTCAAAGACGTCGAGCATCGTCTCGACTGCCAGATTCCCGACGGCATGGACGCTCACCTGTTGCCCGGCCTGATGAATGGCGTCGACCATCTGTCGCAGCACCGCCGGAGAGTGCAGCATCAGCGCATTCGGGTTGCGTGACCAGCCGGCCGTCGGCCCCGATCCGTCTATCGCGATTTTGAGGCCTCCCCATACCCGCGCAAACGCTGCCGGGTCCGTGCGCTTCATCTCACCCAGTCCGTAAAAGGGTGATGACGGGTTGGGTTTACCAGGGGAAAAAAGCTCCGCGACGGCATCGAGCGTGTCTGGAAGTGTCGGCAGGTAAGGCCAGATTTTCAGGCGCAACGGCAGACGTCCCGATGCCGCCAGGTCAAAATAGAGACGGGACGATTCAACGCTCGACATGCCGGTCACCATGAAGAAGTTGTCGTGGACGGTGGTTACTCCTTCCTGGCTGTACAGTGCCGCCGCATGGCTGATGGCCCTCTCCATCTGCTCCGCAGTGGGGGGCGGTATGGCTCTTCTGACCAGGTAGAGCGCGGGATAGTGGACGAGGAGACCTGTTGGTTCGTCTCGCTCTCCTTTTTCGACCCGACTGCCGGGAGGACTCTCTGTCGCCCGATCCACCCCGCCCAATTTAAGCGCGGCAGAGTTGGCGAAACCCCACTGCCCGGTCGTGTGGACGACCAGGACTGGGTGCCGCGTCGTGACATTGTCGAGGTCGTGACGATCCATAAAAGACAGGTCGTCGTTTTCCACGCCCCAAGCGTTGATGAATTCCCCCTCCGGCGTTCTTTCGGCGCGGGCTTTAATGAGTTCGAGTATCTCTTTCTTTGACTCAATTCCCTGCAGTTTGACCCAGACCAGCTCCCTGCTGCCGAATGGCGGAAGGTGCGCGTGCGAGTCGATGAGCCCGGGGGTGACGGCCTTCCCCTGCAGATCTATCTGTATTGAATTCGGTCCGGCAAGAGACCTGATACGCGGCGTCGAGCCAAGCGCGAGAATCCTATCACCGCGGACTGCAATCGCCTCGGCTACCGAATCCGACCCGTCTACAGTGATAATCCTGCCGTTGAACAGGATCAGGGACGCCTCCGGCTGCACAGCCATAACCGAGAGAGGCCTGAGCAATGGCGCAGCGCTTACAATCCCGAGCAGCTTCACAAATGTTCTGCGAAGAAGAAAACGCAATAAGGGGTCAGGTCTTGAAATAACGGTTTTCATCTTTCTCCCTTGATGACCTTGCTCACTGTCGAATAGTGTACGGCCGCCATAATGTAGCCGTATTCCAGGCATGCCCGGCGCATTGTCGCATCGCGCGCCGCCTTGTCTTGTCGCACACGGGCCGAAAACAGGCTCTGCAATCCGGGCCGGTGCGCCCAGCGCTGGGCGCGGGGGATTTCCTTGAGTTCTGCCTTGCCTTCCAGCAGTGGCCGCATCTTGTCCACGAACGCTTCTGAACCCAGCAGCACCTGACCCTTCAGGCCAGGGCGAGGGCAGGTTATTGCCTTGGGCGACGAACTCAGCATAGTGCCGTTGCGCCACCGTCCGGGTCTTGGCGAATTGGCTGAGGAGCCAGTCCGTGCTGAGACAGGCGGGTGAGGCAACCGCCCCCACGCTGGCTGGATAGCTGCTAAGGATAGGAAATCCAACGCGACATCCGGGAGTATCTTCGACTCTGGCGGCCTGAGTCAATCGCCGATCTCGCATCAGGAAGTCCTCGGCGCCGCCATAAAGCTCCCGTATCGCGCCACCGGCACCGCCTGTAGCCCGGAGAGTGGCTGCAATGTACAGATGAGCGGCCATTCAGAAAACCGATTTCGGCAAGTCCAACTGCACGGACCATATCCCTCAGTCATTTGTTCTGACGGGCCGGTTACGCTGCACTGCCGGCGTTGGCAGAGAAAACCTGACCGGCTTTTCTGGGTCGCAACCCGCCGTCCCGCCAGCGCCGACTTTCATACGAAAAAAACGCCACGGGGGACCGTGGCGTTTTGTCTTGTTTGTCTTGCGGCGTTGGCAGCGTCAGGCCTTCAGCGCTACCAGTACCTCGTCGAGCATCTTCTTGGCGTCGCCGAACAGCATGCGGTTGTTCTCCTTGTAGAAGAGCGGGTTGTCGACGCCGGCGTAGCCGGATGCCATGCTGCGCTTCATGACGATCGAGGTCCTGGACTTCCATACCTGCAGCACCGGCATGCCGGCGATCGGGCTGTTCGGGTCGTCCTCGGCACCGGGGTTGACGATGTCATTGGCGCCGATCACCATCGAGACGTCGGTGGTCGGGAAGTCGTCGTTGAGCTCGTCCATCTCCATCACGATGTCGTAGGGTACCTTGGCTTCGGCCAGCAGCACGTTCATGTGGCCGGGCATGCGGCCCGCCACCGGATGGATGCCGAAGCGCACGTTGACGCCTTTTTCGCGCAGCAGCTTCGTTATCTCGAACACCGTATGCTGGGCCTGCGCCACCGCCATGCCGTAGCCGGGGACGATGATGACGCTCTTGGCGTCCTTGAGCAGTTCCGCCGTCTCCTGCGCGCTGATCGGGGTGACCTCGCCGGCCGGCTGGCCGTCGGCCGGGGCCACCACGGTGCCGCCACCCGTGCCAAAGCCACCGGCAATCACACTCAGGAAGTGGCGGTTCATCGCCCGGCACATGATGTAGGAAAGGATCGCGCCCGAAGAACCCACCAGTGCGCCGGTAACGATCAGCAGGTCGTTGGACAGCATGAAGCCCGTGGCGGCGGCAGCCCAGCCCGAGTAGCTGTTGAGCATCGACACCACCACCGGCATGTCGGCACCACCGATCGCCATCACCATGTGGATGCCGAAGAGCAGCGCGATGACAGTCATGATCACCAGCGGCAGCATGCCGTCGCTGATGGTCGGCGCGTTGATGAACTCTCGCCCGAACCAGATCACGAGCAGCAGGCCGGCCAGATTGATCCAGTGGCGCGCCGGCAGCAACAGCGGCTTGCCGCCGATCTTGCCCGAAAGCTTGCCGAAGGCGATCACCGAACCTGAGAAGGTCACGGCGCCGATCAGGATGCCGATGTAGATTTCAATTTCATGGATGGTCTTTTCCACACCGGTATAGGCAATCGAGGTATCGATATAACTGGCGAAGCCGACCAGGCAGGCGGCGAGACCGACCAGGCTGTGCATCAGCGCGACCAGTTCGGGCATCTGCGTCATTTTCACGACGCGCGCCGCATACAGGCCGACGCTGCCGCCAATGACCATGGCGGCGACGATCCAGGGAATGCCGGCCAGTGTGACGCGCGGGCCGAAGACGGTGGCCAGCACGGCGATGGTCATGCCGATGATGCCGTAGAGGTTGCCGCGCCGTGAGGTTTCCGGATTGGACAGGCCGCCCAGGCTGAGGATGAAGAGGATGATGGCGCCGATGTAGGCGACGGTGACGAGACTAGCGGACATGGGCCTTTCCCTTATTTCTGGAACATCGCCAGCATGCGGCGGGTAACGGCGAAACCGCCGAACATGTTGACGGCCGTGAGCGCGATGCCGACGAAGGCAATCCAGCGGATCCACTCGTCCGGACGCCCGGTGCCGAGATCGGCCAAGGGTGGCGCGATCTGCACCAGCGCGCCGATGGCGATGATGCTGGAGATGGCATTGGTCACGCTCATCAGCGGCGTGTGCAGTGCCGGGGTGACGTTCCACACCACCATATAACCGACGAAGCAGGCCAGCACGAACACCGTGAAGTGGGCGAGGAAGGATGCCGGGGCATGGGCGCCAACGAACCAGAACAGCGCGGCGGCGCAACCAAACACGATGGCCAGGGTGGTGCCGGCCATCGGCGCGCTGGGGGCGCCATGGCCGTGGCCCTTGCCCTTGGCCGGCTGCGCTGCGGCGGGCTTGGCGGGCGGAGCGGCAGACTGTTTGAGCGGCGGGGGCGGCCAGGTGATGGCGCCTTCCTTGATGACGGTCAGGCCGCGGATGGCGTCGTCTTCCATGTTGACATCGATGATGCCGTCCTTGGTCTTGCACAGTTCTTCGGTCAGGCGAAACAGGTTGGTGGCGTACAGCGTCGACGACTGCTTCGCCAGACGGCTGACCAGGTCGGTGTAGCCGACGATGGTCACGCCGTGCTTCACCACCGCCTGGCCTGGCTCGGTAAGCTCGCAGTTGCCACCCTGCTCGGCCGCCATGTCGACGATGACGCTACCCGGCTTCATGCTTTCCACCATCGCGGCGGTAATCAGCCTGGGCGCGGGCTTGCCGGGGATCAGCGCGGTGGTGATGATGATGTCCACCTCCCGGGCCTGCTTGGCGTACATCTCGCGCTGGGCCTGCTGGAAGCCCTCGGACATCACTTTGGCGTAACCGCCGCCGCCGGAACCCTCTTCCTCGTAATCGACCTTGACGAATTCGCCGCCCAGCGACACGACCTGGTCGGCCACTTCGGCACGGGTGTCATTGGCGCGGACAATGGCGCCGAGACTCGCGGCAGCACCAATCGCGGCCAAACCAGCCACGCCGGCACCGGCGATGAAGACCTTGGCCGGCGGCACCTTGCCCGCGGCCGTGATCTGGCCATTGAAGAAGCGGCCGAAGGCGTTGGCGGCCTCGATCACGGCGCGGTAGCCGGCGACGCCGGCCTGGGAGGTCAGCGCGTCCATCTTCTGGGCGCGGGAGAGCTGCCGCGGCAGCGCGTCGATCGCCAGCACGGTAAGCTTGCGGGCAGCGAGCTGCTGCAGCAGTTCAGGGTTTTGCGCCGGCCAGATGAAGCTGACCAGCGTGCTGCCTTCTTTCAGCAAACCGACTTCGGCGGCGCTGGGGCCGCGCACCTTGAAGATAATGTCCGACTGGGCGCACAGCGTCGCGGGATCGGCAATGATCTGCGCGCCGGCGGCGCGGTAGCTGGCGTCATCGAAGTTGGCGGCCGCGCCAGCGCCGCTTTCGACGTTGACGGCAAAACCCAGCTTGATCAGTTTCTCGACGACTTCAGGAACGGTGGCGACGCGCTTCTCGCCCGCAAACGTTTCCCCTGGCACTCCGATGGTCAATGACATGCGCTCCCTTTCGTGTTTTCTTTATTTGTGTTTTCTTTATTTGGCCGCGGGTTTTTTCCACAGCGGCAGTGGTTTTTCCGGTTCGATTTCCTGCAGTCGCACAATGGCCAGCGTGCAGTTGTCGCCGCGCCCTTCTGCCCGGTCGCGTGCCGTGTTGATGAGAATCTCGGCGGCCTCCCGCACCGGATAATCATTCAGCACCCGCCCCAGTTCATCATCACTAAAGTAAGCCCATAAACCGTCGGAACATAGCAGAAAACAGTCGCCGCCGACCAGCGGCGCCGACCCGCCAAAATCAATCTGCGGCGGCGCGGTGTCGCCCAGGCAGGAGACCAACAGGTTTTTCTGCGGATGGCTTTCGGCCTGCTCCGGGGTGAGATAGCCCATCTTCACCAGATTCATCACATGCGAATGGTCCTCGGTGCACGACACCCTAAGGCCAGCGCGAAAATGATAGA
>JAUXOM010000099.1 GCA_030682175.1 Rhodocyclaceae bacterium | reverse complement strand
CGTCTGGATGTAGCGCGGCTTGGCCGGGTCGTTTTCGACCAGCTTGCGCAGGCGCGAGATCTGTACGTCGATGGCGCGGTCGAAGACGCCGTGTTCGCGACCGCGCGCCAGTTCCATCAGCTTGTCGCGCGACAGCGGCTGGCGCGGGTGCTTGAGCAGCACTTGCAGCAGACCGAATTCGCCGGTGGTGAGCAGGGTGAGGGCGCCGTCGCGTGTCAGTTCGCGGGTGGCCAGATTGATTTCGACCTGACCGAAGTGCATCACTTCGTGCGCGGCGGCGGGCGCGCCCGCCGGCGGGGGCGTGGCCCGGCGCCGCAGCACGGCATGGATGCGGGCCACCAGTTCACGCGGGTTGAAAGGCTTGGGCAAATAGTCGTCGGCGCCGAGTTCGAGTCCGACGATGCGGTCGATGTCGTCGCCCTTGGCGGTGAGCATGAGAATGGCAATGTCACCGCCATTCTGGCGGTTGCCGCGCAGGCGCCGGCAGATCGACAGGCCGTCTTCGCCTGGCAGCATCAGGTCAAGGACGATCAGGTCGTACAGCTCGCGCTCCATTAGCCGATCCATGCCGGCGGCATCCGGTGCCGTCTTGACGGCGAAGCCCTGCTCGTCGAGGTAACGTTCGAGCTGGCTGCGCAAGCGCAGGTCGTCATCGACGACGAGGATCTTGTGTTTGCGGGTTTCAGTATTCATATCAACGAGGATACCGCCATTTTGCGACAGGACGTTGCGGGATGTTGCTGCAGGGCAGGGTCGCAACGGTTTGTTACAAACCCTGTCGCAGCCTGCCCGCGGGAGCGGCCTACAATGCAGGCATGAAAATCTCTGTGCGCATTTTCCTTCTGCTCGGTCTGTCCGTCCTCGCTCTTGCAGCAGGGGCGCAGCCGGCGCCGCCGCCGCCCGGCTATTACGGGCCGGGGTCGGGGTCCGGACCGGGACAGCGCGGGCCGCTGCATGACCTGTCCGAGGAGCAGCGCGAGGAACGTCGCCGGGAACATCGCCAGCGCCGCGAAGTCTGGCAGCAGATGAGTCCGGAAGAGCGTCACCAGTTGCGTCGCGACATTCGCGATGCGGGTCAGGAGTTGTATCCGCGCGGACGTCAGCGGCGCGGCGACTGAGCCGGTTGCGCCTGTTCCGCAACGGCAATTGCCGGCGAACGACCCGCCAGTGCCGGTTGGTGGCCGGATCTTCCTTAAAGTTTTGTGGATGGCTTATCCGCAGTGCCGCGCTTCCGCGTTGCTTGCCCTGAACGTCTTGCCAACTGCCAAATTCCCCAGCCACCCAGCAATAGAAGCAGCGACAGCCCGACGGGAGCGAGGCCGCTCTGGTTGTCGGCATTGGCCGTGCTCATCCCGGTTGCGACGCTACTGGCCGGCAGGAGGGCGGGTGTCGCCAGCGGGGCGTGGCCCGCGTTGGCCAGATGAGGCGTCGCGACTGGAGCGGCGGGATCGAGGGTGATGCCATGGTGGTGATGGGCAAGGGCCGGCGGCAGCCAGGCCAGCAGAAGCAGAAATGTCCAGAGACGCATGCTGTGTTCCTTTATTTGGGTGAAAAGTTCCGGGCAATATCCTACAACGCTCCCCGGGCTGGCTGACGAACTGCCGCATTAAATTGCTAGACTGCGCGCCGTGAATATCCTTGCTTTTGAAGCCTCCACCCGCCATCTCTCGGTCGCCCTCTGGAGTGCTGGCGCGCTGCTTGAGCGGTCAGCCGATGTGCCGAATGGCGGTGCCGAGCGGCTGCTGCCCTGGGCGGGTGAACTCATCGGCGAGGCCGGCATTGCGCTTGCGCAACTCGACGGCATCGCCTTTGGCGCCGGGCCCGGGGGGTTCACCGGCTTGCGCTTGGTCTGCGGTGTTGCGCAGGGACTGGCCTTCGGCCTCGATTGTCCGGTGGTTCCCGTCGGTTCGCTGGCGGCCTTGGCGCTGGCCAGCGGCGATGGCAAGGTGATCGCCTCTCTCGACGCGCGCATGAACGAAATTTACCTTGCCGCCTATGTGGTCGACGGCGCGAATGTCGAGGAAGTCATGGCGCCAATAGTCGGCGCTGGCGAGACGGCGAGCTTGCCGGAAGGCGCCGGCTGGCGCGGCGCCGGTGACGGATTTTCCGCCTGTGGTGCGCTGCTGACAGCGCGCCTGGGGACGCGCCTGGTTGCCGTGGACGCCACGGCCAGTCCCAGCGCGGCAGCCGTGGCCCGTTTGGCGGCGCCGTTGCTGGCCAGTGGTCGGGGCGTTGCCGCCGCCGCTGCCATGCCGCTCTATATTCGCGACAAGGTGGCCTTGACCACGGTCGAGCGCAAGGCGCGGGGTGGCTTGCGATGAATTTCTTGCCGATGGACGAAGCGGACCTGCCCGCAGTGACCGCTGCCGAGCAACGCATTCATCGGTTCCCGTGGACGCTCGGCAACTTTCACGATTCCCTGCTTGCCGGCCATGAAGCCTGGCTGCAAAGGGAAAACAACGAGCTGGTGGCCTTTGCGGTGGTGATGGGCGCGGTGGATGAGGCGCATTTGCTCAACATCAGCGTGGTGCCGGAACGGCAGCGCGGTGGCCTGGGTCGCGCGCTGCTCGATTTTCTCTGCGACCGGGCGCGGCAGGCCGGCATGTTGCGCATGTTGCTTGAGGTACGGTCATCAAATCAGAACGCCATCGCCTTCTACCAGCGCTTCGATTTTGTCGAGATCGGCCGGCGGCGCGGTTACTATCCTGACGCCACTGGCCGGGAAGACGCCATCGTGATGTCCAAAAAATTATGAACAGAGATCAAACATTAAAAGAGATGGGCCTCGGGCCGATCTGGAAGTTGCGCCAGCCGCCGAAAAAAAAGCGGGGGGCGGCAAGCGATACGGCCAGCGCCGCGCCAGTCGATGCGCGCACCGCGGCGATCGCCGCGATGGGCTGGGACGAATTGCAGCAGGCGGTTGCCGACTGCCAGGCCTGCGAACTGTGCAAGACCCGCAAGCAGGCGGTGCTGGGGGTCGGTGACCCGGATGCCGACTGGCTATTCGTCGGCGAAGGGCCAGGAGCCGAAGAAGACGAGCGTGGCGAACCCTTCGTCGGCAAGGCCGGCAAGCTGCTCGACAACATGCTGGCGGCCATCGACCTGCAGCGTGGCCAGCAGGTTTACATCGCCAATGCAGTCAAGTGCCGGCCGCCCGACAACCGCACGCCGGAGCCGGGCGAGACCGCGGCCTGCTGGCCCTTCCTGGCGCGCCAGATCGAACTGATCCAGCCGAAACTGATTGTCACGCTGGGCAAGCCCGCCGCGCAGACCCTCCTGCAACAGGAAGTGAAAATTGCCGACGCGCGCGGCCGGGTGCATGATTTCGCCGGCATGCCACTGATCGTCACCTATCACCCGGCCTATCTGTTGCGCAACCTGCCCGACAAGGCGAAGGCCTGGGAAGACCTGTGTTTCATGCGCCAGACCATGCGCGCGCTTTGACCACACTCTCAGACTGCTCTCTCCGGTAAAATTAAGCCATGTCCCACACCTCCTTGATGCGCGCCGACCAGTCCGCGCTACTGGTCATCGACCTGCAGGAACGTCTGTTGCCGCATGTGCATGACTGGCAACAGGTGCTTGGTCATGTTGACTGGCTGGTCCAGGTCGCGCTGCGGCTGGGCGTGCCGGTGGCGGCCACCGAACAGTATCCCAAGGGAATCGGCCACACCCATGCGCAGGTAGCCGCGCGGCTGCCGGCCGGTGCGGTGGGCGAGAAAATGCATTTTTCCTGCGTGGCGAGTGCTTGTTTGCCGCCCTTGCCGGGCATGACGCGGCCACAAGTCGTGGTGTGCGGCATCGAATCCCATGTCTGCGTGTTGCAGACGGTGCTCGAACTTGCCAGTGCGGGCAAGCAGGTGTTCGTCGTCGCGGAAGCCGTCGGTTCGCGCGATCCCGCCCACAAGGCGCTGGCGCTCGAGCGCATGCGCGCGCAGGGCATCACCATCGTCTGCCGCGAAATGGTCGCTTTCGAATGGCTCGGCCAGGCGGGCACCGACCGGTTCCGCGACATCAGCAAGAATTTTCTGAAATAGCGTGTAAAAAATTGCGCATTCTCCTATCCAACGACGACGGCTATTTCGCCCCCGGCCTCGAAGCGCTGGCACAGGCCATGGCCGGGCTGGGCGACCTGACCGTGGTGGCGCCCGAGCGCAACCGCAGTGGGGCTTCCAATTCGCTGACGCTGGATCGCCCGCTGCATCTCAAGCGCGCGTCCAGCGGTTTTTTTTACGTCAATGGCACGCCGACCGATTGCGTGCATCTGGCGGTGACCGGCATGCTCGATCACGAGCCGGACATGGTGGTCTCGGGCGTCAATCTCGGCCCCAACATGGGTGACGACACGGTGTATTCGGGCACGGTGGCGGCAGCGATGGAAGGCTATCTGCTTGGCGTGCCGTCCATCGCGGTATCGCTGGGCAGCTTCGAGGGCAAGCATTTCCCCACGGCCGCGCGCGTTGCCCGTGAGCTGGCCGAGCGTTTTGGCACGCACCCCTTCGGCGCGCCGGTGCTGCTCAATGTCAATGTGCCGGACATGCCCTATGAAGACCTGAAGGGCCTGCGCATCACGCGTCTCGGGCGTCGCCACAAGGCCGAACCGGTGGTGCGGCAGATGTCGCCACGCGGCGAAACGGTGTACTGGATTGGCGCGGCCGGCCTGGCAGCTGACGCCGGCGAGGGCACCGATTTCCATGCGGTCGATAATGGCTGGGTATCGGTGACGCCCTTGCAGATCGATCTGACCCACACCGGCCAGATGAACCGCGTGCGGGAGTGGCTTGCCGATGGCATTGCGGTTTCTCCATCATGAACGGACTTTCCGGCATCGGCATGACCTCGCAACGCACGCGCACGCGCATGATCGAGCGGCTGCGCGAGCAGGGCATCAAGAACGAACAGGTGCTGACGGCGATGGCCGGCGTGCCGCGCCATATCTTTGTCGATGCGGCGGCTGCCCATCGTGCCTATGAAGACACCGCCCTGCCGCTGATGCTTGGCCAGACGATTTCACAGCCTTTTATCGTTGCGCGCATGATCGAGCTGTTGCTCGATGCGCGCGACAAACTCGGCAAGACTCTGGAAATCGGCGCCGGTTGCGGCTATCAGACGGCGGTGCTGGCGCAGCTGACGCGTGAAGTGTTCGGTGTCGAACGGCTGGCGCCGCTGCTGGCACGGGCGCGCGAGAACCTCAAGCAACTGAAACTGCCGTTCATCCGTCTCAAGCACGCCGACGGCATGGGGGGCCTGCCCGAGGCGGCGCCCTTCGATTCGATCATCGTCGCGGCTGCCGGTGTCAGCGTTCCACAGTCATTGCGCGAACAGCTGGCGCCGGGGGGGCGGCTGGTGATTCCGGTGGGTGGCCGGGAACAGGTGCTGTGTATGATTGAAAGAACGCCGCAAGGCTGGGTTGAAACACGTTTTGACGCGGTACGCTTCGTGCCGCTGTTGCCGGGGGTAGGTTGATGTTGGGAAAGATTGCGGTTTTCTTCATGGTTTTCGCGCTGGCCGGTTGCGGTGGCATGACCTCCGCGCCCGTTCGCGAAAGCCGGCCGCCCACGTCGATAGAAGCGCCCAGACCGAGTGTGGCCGTCCCCGCCGGCGAGCTTTTTTATACCGTCAAGAAGGGCGACACGCTGTATTCCATCGCCAGGGCCCATGGCGTCACCCCGCGCGAGATGACGGTGTGGAACAATCTCGACGATGCCACGCGCATCGCAGTCGGCCAGCGCCTGCGGGTCAGTGCGCCGGGTGCCGAGCCCATGCCGGCTGCGCTGCCCGGTGCCGCCGAAGTGCGGCCGATTGCCAGCGCCGGCAGCGTGGTCGGGCGTCCGCTGGACGCTTCCCCGACAGGTGCCGCCGTTTCGCCAGCGCCGACTTTCGCGCCCGGCGGCGAATCCCTCAAGCGCTCGCCCAAGGGGGGCAAATTGCCGTTTTCCGCCGAGAATCTGGCGCTCCTGAAGGCGCAGACCGCCGCACCGGCGGCACCTGCCACGCCTGCCACAGCGGCCGCGCAGCCGGAAACGCCTGCCGCCCCCCCGCCCGCAGTTACCAGTCCGCCGGTGGCGGCAGCGCCAGGCGACATCGACTGGGCCTGGCCCGCACCGGGCAAGCTGTTGGCCAATTTCACCGAAGGCGGCGCCGGCCAGGAGGCCAACAAGGGCATCGACATCGCCGGCAAGCAGGGCGATCCGGTGCTGGCGGCGGCAGCTGGCAAGGTGGTCTATGCCGGCAGCGGGCTGCGCGGCTATGGCAATCTGGTCATCGTGCGCCACAATGCCATGTTCCTGTCTGCCTACGCCCACAACAGCCGCATTCTGGTCAAGGAAGGGCAGACGGTGGCGCGTGGCCAGAAGATCGCCGAAATAGGTAGTTCCGATACCGATCAGACCAAGCTGCATTTTGAAGTCCGCCAGCAGGGCAAACCGGTCGACCCACTCAAATATCTTCCACCACGCTGATGTCCATACCCATGGACGACGAAAATGAAATCGACAATCCGGCGGTGACCGGAGAAGCCGAAGATGTGCATGACGTCGCACACGATGTGACCGGATCGGCCGGTTTCCTCGACGATGTCACCCAGCTCTATCTCAAGGAAATTGGCGGCACCCCCCTGCTGACGCCGACCCAGGAACTGGCGCTGACGCGCGCCGTACGCGCCGGCGATTTTTCCGCGCGCCAGCACATGATCGAGGCCAACCTGCGGCTGGTGGTCAGTATCGCCAAGCATTACCAGCATCGCGGCATTCCGCTCGATGACCTGATCGAGGAAGGCAACCTCGGCCTGATCCATGCGCTGGAAAAATTCGATCCCGAGCGCGGCTTCCGCTTTTCCACCTATGCGACCTGGTGGATCCGCCAGAACGTCGAGCGTTCGATCATGAACCAGTCGCGCACCATTCGCCTGCCGGTGCATGTGGTCAAGGAGCTTAACTCCGTGCTGCAGGCCTTGCGACGGATGGGGGTGGAGCCGGGCGAAGCCGATTCGGCGATTGAAGCGGTGGCCCACCTGCTGCACAAGCCGGTGGAGGAAATTCGGCGCATCCTGGCCCTCAACGAACGCACGACTTCGCTCGATATGCCGCTGGACATCGATCCCACGCTGAGTATCGCCGATGCCATTGCCGACGATCACGCCGTTGATCCCGCAGCTGCCGTCGAGCAGGCCGAGATCGAGCTGCATGTCGCCGCCTGGGTGGCCGATCTGTCCGACCGGCACCGGCGCGTCGTCGAGTCGCGTTATGGCCTGAACGGTCAGGATATCGCCACGCTCGAAACCCTGGCGCACGAATTGGGCATCACCCGCGAACGGGTGCGGCAACTGCAGATGGAAGCGCTGACCCGTCTGCGCCAGCGCCTGGCCCGGCAAGCGATGGACGTGCGCTCGCTGCTCTAATTAGGGCCCGCCCCCTGCCATTCGCGTAGCGTCAGCAGCGCCTTGTCATACTCGAAGCCCGCGATCTGCCTGGCGAAAATCTCGAAGCGCCAGTCCATGGCTTGTTGCAGGAATGCTTCGCCCTCGGCAAGCACCTCGGCGGCGCGGGTGTCGTCTTCGCTCAGCAGTTTTTCGAGACGGCGCACGATGGCCGTGCCATCCACGTCGGGGAATGGGGTCTGCCCCGATTTCCCGCCATTGCCATTTCCCGGTTCGACCCCTTTGCCCGGTTCCGGCGGTTGGCTGGGCGTCGCTGACCGGCTGGCAGCGGGCTTGATTGGCAGGTCGATCCAGAACACGCTGCCCTGACCGGGGGCGCTTTGCATGTCGATGTCGGCGCCCATCATGCGCGCGGCCTGCCGGGTCAGCGCCAGACCCAGGCCGACGCCGCCGTAGCGGCGTGTCGGGCTGTCGTCTTGCTGATGGAAGGCATTGAACAGCCCGGCTTGCTTGTCGGCCGGAATGCCGATGCCGGTGTCCGTCACGCTGATGCGCAAGGCAATTTCACCGTCCGGCGCGGAGCCGAGAGATTCGGCGCGCACCCGAATGCTGCCGTGCGCAGTGAATTTGGCGGCATTGGCGGCCAGTTGGCGAATCACCACGGCGATGCGATGGGCATCGCCATGCAGAAATGGCGGCAGATCGTCGGCGATTTCCAGGGTCGCCGCGAGGCCCTTGGCGCGCGCGGCGGCGAAGGGAATCTGACAGGCCTCGCCCATCACGACGCGCAAGGCGAAGGATGCCGTCTGGCTGGGCGTGTTGCGGGTCAATTCGATGAGGCCGTCGACCAGGCCCAGCAGTTGCTCGGCCGCCGTCAGCACCTTGCCGGCCATCTCGTCCGCTTTTGCCGGCAGCGCCTCCCTGCGCAGCAGTTCGGTGAAGCCGACGATGGCATTCATGGGCGTGCGCAATTCATGGCTCACCATGCCCAGAAAGCGGCTCTTGGCCTGGTTGGCGGCGTCCGCGGCGTCCTTTGCCTGGCGCAGTTCTTCGGCCATGACGTTCAGCGCTTGGGTGCGTGCCGCCACTTCGGCTTCCAGGTGTTGGTCGTGTTGCTCGATTTCGCGCAGTTGGCCCGACAGCTGCGCGTAGATGCGGGTGATCGACCTGCCAAGCACCGCCTGCGACGGCCAGAGGTTGCCACCCCGGGCAACTTCATAAGCCCGCTCGGGCGTTAATCCATCCTGAATGGCGCGCAGCTGGCGAGCCATCGCCTGGTCTTCGCCCAGTACATGAAACAGGAGCCAGCCGGCGAGGAAACCCAAGAATTCCTGTCTGGCCAGGACGTCGGCGGCGGAGAGGCGTGCTTTCCAGTCCAGCACTTCCCCAATCAGCCGGGCATGGGTCTGGCGGTGATGTTCAAGCACCCGCGCAGCGACGCCCTGAACGCGCATCAACTCCTCTTCGGTGCGGAAATGTTCCGCGGTGTAGGCGGCCAGGCCGGCGAACATGGCAGCTAGTCCTGCTGGTTCCGGATGCTCCTCCAGCAGGACGCGTGCCGTGCCATTGACCAGTTCCACCAGGCGGCGATGCTGGCGATCGACAATGTCGATGCCGGTCAGGAAGTCATCGGTCCAGGTGAAGAAGGCCATTGTTCAGGGTGCTTCGTTATGCAGCTGTGCCCTGAGCATTCGCACGGTCGCCAGTGCCGCCTGATAGCTGAAGGCATCGATCTGCCGCTCCAGTAATTGCGCCTGCGCGTCGAATGCCTGCAGCAGCAGGGCACGATGGTCGGCGAGCAGGTCGGCCACGGTGATGTCGTCGGCGGCGAGCAGACTTTCCAGCCGTTCGAGCAGGCTGAGAATTTCCGCCGGGGGAATCTTGCCGAGTGGTTCCCTGGAGGTTGTTGATGGATCTGCTGGCAGGCTGGCGACCGCGGTTTTCATGGTTTTCAATGCCGCGCCCAGTGCGGCGAGCAGTGGCTCCAGTTGTGCTGCATCGTCCTGGCCAAGGCGCAAGGCGGACTCGAGTCCGGCTGCGGCCGTTTGCAGGCGAACCAGCCCCAGGCTGCCGGCCGCGCCCTTGAGGCCATGCGCCAGATTGCGCGCCTCTCCCCGCCGCTCACTCGCCAGCAGTGCAAGGGTCTGTGTCAGGTCGTCGCCATGTCGTTCGGTAAAGCCGCGCAACATCTGGATATAACGTTCCACGCTGCCCCCCAGCAGTCGTATGGACCTTTGCATTTCCGGACGACTGTCAAGGCCGGCCAGTTGCACGGGCAGGTCCTGTACGGGGTGGTCATCGTCAGCGCGCAGTGTGGAAGCAGCGGCATCATGAGCGGGGACGAACCCGGATACGGCGGGCGCGCCCGGTTTGACTATCGAGGCGGTGTGCGGCAGCCATTTGAGCAGGGTATCGAACAGGTCATCCGGAATCACCGGCTTGGTGATGAAGTCGTTCATGCCGGCGGCCATGCAGCGCTCGCGGTCCTCGGCAAAGGCATTCGCCGTCATGGCCAGAATCGGGAGATTCGTTCCCTGGGCGAGTTTGCGGATTTGCCGGGTTGCCTCCAGGCCATCCATGACCGGCATTTGCATGTCCATCAGCACAATCGCAAAACTGCCCCCGCTGGCGACCTTGCTTACCGCCACTGCGCCGTCTGCGGCCCGTTCGACCACCAGACCGGTACTCTCCAGCAGACCGGCGGCAACTTCCTGATTGACAGGATCATCCTCCACCAGCAAGACGCGTGTGCCTTGATAATCGTGGGCCAGAATTGCTTCGGCATTCTTGTTGTGCATGATCTGCGCAGTAGCGGGTGCCTTCGAGGCAACGCCCTTGGTCAATTGCGCCGTAAACCAGAAGGTGCTGCCTTTGCCCGGCGTGCTGTCAACGCCGACTTCACCGCCCATCAGTTTTGCGAGGTGGCGGGTGATGGCCAGACCCAGGCCGCTACCGCCATAACGGCGCGTGGTGGTGGCATCGGCCTGCTCGAAGGCCGTAAACAGGCGCGGAAGCGTCTCGGCGGCGATGCCGATGCCGGTATCTTCGACCTCGAAACGGATCAGGGCGCTGCTGGCCTCTTCTTCCAGCAGGTGACAACGCATGGTGACATGGCCGCGCTGGGTGAATTTGATGGCATTGCTGGCCAGATTGAGCAGCGCCTGTGTCAGGCGGGTCGGATCGCCAAGCAGATTGCCTGGGAGGGGGGCGGTAACGACAATCAGCTCCAGTCCTTTATCGTGGGCCGTTTGTTCCAGCAGGGACGCAATATTGGGGAGGATGCCGCCAACAGCAACCGGAACGGACTCGATCAGCAGTTTGCCGGCCTCCACTTTGGACAGATCCAGAATGTCATTGATGAGGCCGAGCAGGATGCGGCTGGCCTGCTCGATCTTGTCGAGCTGTTCGCTCTGCTTCGGTGTGACCTGTCCGCGGCGCATCAGGTATGACATGCCGAGAATGGCATTCATCGGCGTGCGGATTTCGTGGCTCATGTTGGCCAGAAAGGCGGCCTTGGAACGGCTCGCGGATTCGGCTTTCTCCAGCGCGAATTCGAGCTGGGCGGTGCGTTCGGCGACCAGTACCTCCAGGTGATGGCGGTGACGGTCCAGTTCCGTGCCGAGGCGTTTTTTCTCGGTGACATCCTCCTTGACCGCCACATAGTGCGTGATGGTGCCATCCGGCTGGCGCAGCGGGGTGATGATGGCGAATTCGATGTATTCACTGCCGTCCTTGCGCCGGTTGGTGAACTCGCCTTTCCATGGTTGGCCGTTGGCGAGCGCTTCCCACAGCGACAGGTAGGTTTCCTTGGGCGTCTTGCCGGATTGCAGCGTGCGCGGGTTCCGCCCGATCACTTCCTCGCGACTGTAACCGGTGGACTGGAGGAAGGCCGCATTGACGTATTCGATTTCGGCGTTCAGGTTGGCGATGACGATGCTTTCCGGGCTTTGCTCGACAGCCTGGGCGAGCTTGCGCAAATTATCCTCCCTGTCGTGCAAGGCTGTCTGGGTGCGCCGCCGCTGCACCGTGCGCCAGATTTCGTTGGCGATGAGCTGCACGGTCTCCACATCGGCGGCGTCGTAATCCGCCGCCTTGTTGCCGACGCCGGCCAGCATCACCACCTGGCCGTTCTCGATTACCGGCACCGTGATCAGGCGCGTTAGCGCGGAATGTCCTTCCGGCAGGCCGCGCTTGGCCGGGTAGGCGGCGTAGTCGTTGAACATCACCGGCTGCTTCTCGCGCAAGGCATCGGCCCAGATGCCGGCCTGACTCACCGGATAGTGTTTGTCAAAAACCGCCTGACAGTATTCATTCAGGGTGCGACGTGACCAGGTCACCAGCTCGATGGTCTCTTCATCTTCGTTGATGAAATGGATGAAGGCAATCTGGCTGCCGGTGAGGTCTTCCGCCAGTTCCTGGCCGCGCTGCATGAAATCGGCCTCGTTCATCTGTTCGGCGGCCAGGGGCAGTTCCAGCAGGGCCTCGGCGCGGGCGGCCTGCAAGGACAGCTTGGCTTCATTGCGCTTGAATTCGGTGATGTCGATATGTCCGCCGATCAGGCGAATGGCTTGACCGTCGGCATTTACCGTCGCCGCGCCCTTGGCGACTATCCAGCGATAGCCGCCATCCTTGTGGCGCATGCGGTATTCCATGTCGAAGGCGCCGCTGGGATGCATGACGAAGGCGGTGACTTCATTCACAGTGCGCTGCTGGTCGTCCGGATGCAGGCGGCTATACCATTCGTTGTAATCACTGGGCATTTCGTCGTCGCGGTAGCCGAGTTGTGCCTTCCATTCCGGGGAAAGGATGACCTGGTTGGTGCCGATGTCCCATTCATAAAGCCCCATCTGGGCGCCCGCCACGGCGACGCGCAGGGACTGTTCCCGCTCGCGCAACACCTTCGTGGCTTCGAGTTGCTCCCATTCGGCCGCCGCGCGCGCGGCGAGGATGCGCATTACACCTTCGATCACGGCGCCATCCTGCAGTGGCCGGCGGCTGACGCCGACGCACAGGCCGATGACTTCGCCGTTGCGCCGGAACATGGGCTCGCCGATATAGCTTTCGGCGCCAAGATTTTTCAGGTCGACATCTTCCGGATAGTGGGCTTGCACGTCGGATTCGACGCGGCAGCTGGCCATCCGTACCACGTAGTCGCAGGGCGAGCCGGCCAGGTCGTACGACCAGTTGTCGATGATCTTGCCATCCAGCCAGGCCGCCAGCGTTTCGATCCGTTGCGTGTCCGGCACCAGTCTGCCAACATGCACGTAGTCGAGCTCAAGTGTCTCGGCGGCGTGCCGCACGGCGTCGCGGAAGAAGCTTTCGCCCGCGGCGCGGGCCACGAAATCGGCGGTGCTGGCGAGCAGGTGCAGCGTGCGCAGTTTCTCGCGCTGGGCGCGTTGCATTCCCCGGGTGATCGCCAGTTGCCGGCGCTGCCGCCCCGCCAGCAGGGTAACGACGGCCAGAATCAGGGTCAGCAAACCGCTCGAGGCGATCAGGATGGCGTTGTTGACGGCTTCCGCGCGGGTTTCGCTGCTGTCCTTCTTGACCAGCAGGACCCAGTCGGTGCCGGGAACGGGATGGGCAATGCCCTGCGTGTTAACCCGGCGGTAATCCAGTCCCTCCAGCAGGGCGCCCGCCTTGGGCCGAGGCAGGAAGGCCTGGACGATCAGCGCTTTCCGGTCCGTCATTGCCGCGCCCAGTTTCAGTGCGGCATCCGGGAGAAACCGCACGTCGCTGATGATCTCCACCCGGTCCTGGTTGCGCCGTAACAGCAGGATATCGCCGCTCGCGCTGGGCACCGGCCAGTTTCTCATTTCGGCGGGCAGGTAGTCCGCGGCGTCGCTATGCATGATGACAATGGGACCGGGCTGCTGGTCGGGAAGCGACAGGCGGAACACGAAATCCAGATGAATGCGGCCGGCTTCATCGGCATACGGGCCCATGTGGATCACCCGGTCCGGCGTCACGGCGGCGAGGAAGCGGGCGCGGGCCAGCGGGCTGATGACGGGACCTTGCGCCCAATCCTCCAGGTTGGAGTCCCACAGGGGCTCACCCTGCGGATCGAGCATGACGACCTGCTGAAAGCTGCCCTTGCCGCGGAAGGTGGCCAGTCGCTCGAAGATGCGGTCGCGGCTGGCGCTATCTCCCTGTTGCTGCCAGCGCAGGTAGGCCATGCCAAGGAAGGGGCTGATGCGCAGCAGTTCGGTGCCGCGCTGGCGTTCGTTCAGCCATTCGCTCACCTGCTGGGCCTTGAGTTCGGCAATGGCTTGCAGCTGGCCGATTTCGTTGGTCTTTTTCTGTTCGACGACATACAGGATCAGGGAGGTGGTGATGCCGATGATGAGCACCGCCAGCAGGAGCATCGGCCACAGCAGTTCGCGCCAGGCCGGTTTTTCCACCACCGCCCCCTTGTTTCCTGACAGATCACGATCTTCTTGCGGCTGCGGGGCGGTCGTCCGAGTCATGATTGCGGAGTAGCCCGTTCCACGTGGGCCGGCGCATGTCTGGCAGCTGCATCGGCACAGGCTTCGGCAATGCTGACAAAGACGTCGAAACTGGCGAGAAATGCATCGACGACCGCCGGGTCGAAGTGCCTGGCGCGCCCGGCAACAATGATGTCGCGAGCTTCTGCGTAGGTCATGGCGGGTTTATAGACGCGCTTGGTGATCAATGCGTCGAACACGTCAGCCAGCGCCATCAGTCGCGCCGCGAGCGGAATGGCTTCGCCGGCGAGGCCGTCCGGGTAGCCGCTGCCGTCCCATTTCTCGTGATGCCAGCGGGCAATCTCCTTGGCGGTGATGAGGAAGTCGGCAGTCTTGTGCGCCGCTTTTTCGGCCCTTTCGATGGCCTCGGCACCCAGCTGGGCATGGGTCTTCATGATCACCCATTCTTCAGGGGTGAGCGGACCGGGCTTGAGCAGAATGTGATCGGGGATGCCCACCTTGCCGATGTCATGCAAGGGCGCGGATTTGACGAGCAACTGGATGGTGTGGTCGTTAAGTTGAGCGGCAAAGCGCGGGTGTTCGCGCAGTTCCCAGGCCAGGGTATGCACATATTGCTGGGTGCGATGAATGTGGTTGCCGGTTTCGGAGTCGCGCGTTTCGGCCAGATAGCCCAGGGCGTGGATGCTGATATCCTGGATCAGCTGGTTTTCGGCCATGCGCCGGACCACCTCGGCTTCCAACCAGGTATTTTGCACGGCGAGGCGGTCGCGAATCTTTTTCAGTTCCAGCTGGGTGGCTACCCGGGCCAGCACAACGGCCGGCTTGATCGGTTTGGCGATGTAATCGACCGCGCCGAGCTTGAGGCCGCGCTCTTCGTTGAGCTCGTCGTCGAGGGCGGTAACGAAAATGACCGGGATGCTGTTTGTGGCCGGATCGGCGCGCAATCGGGTCAGCACGGCATAGCCATCCATGTCGGGCATCATCACATCGAGCATGATCAGGTCCGGCTTGGGTGGCGCGGCCAGTGCCCGCAGCGCCTGTTCGCCCGAGCTCGCGGCGCGCACGCGGTAATGGGGGCGCAGCGCCCAGGCCAGGACAGCCAGGTTGGCGGGTTCGTCATCAACGATCAGGATGGTTTTTTCGTCCATGCGCCGCGTTCACTCAAGCCTTATTCGGAACCAGTCGGCGCAGTATAACCAAGGTATCGTTCCTGGAGGGTTTCCGCGAACTGGAAGACGGTCATGGCGTAGAAGCTGCTGCGGTTGTAGCGCGTGATGACATAGAAATTCCGATAGCCGAGCCAGTATTCGGTTGGCGCGGCTGGAGTGACCAGATCGATCAGCGCGGCGGGAGCATCGGGTGCCGCAGCGGGGACTTCAACCCCGAAGCCGGCCATCTCCGCCGGGCGGCGCTTGGGCAGAATGCCTTCGGCAATCAGCACTTCGTGCGCCGTCCCCATCAACGCGGCGGATCCGTCTGACGCCGTCCCGCCAGCACCGACTTTGTTGGCCCCCCGCGCTCGCAAACCCAGCTCGCTGCCCCCCACCGGGGGGAGGTCGGCTTGGGACGGCCCGGCGCCGACTTTTACTGCAACTGCAATCGGCCCGCCTTCTTCCCAGCCGTGTTCCTTGAGGAAGTTGGCGGCGCTGCCGATGGCGTCGGCGGGGCTGCCGACCAGATCGATCCGGCCATTGTTGTCGAAGTCGACGGCGTAGGCGCGAATGCTGGAGGGCAGGAACTGCGGCAGCCCGATGGCGCCGGCATAGGAGCCGCGATAGCTGTCGGCTGCGCGGCCTTCGTCCTGCGCCAGCAGCAACAATGCTTCGAGTTCGCGGCGAAACAGGTCGGCGCGCGGCGGATAGTCGAAGGCCAGCGTCGCCAGTGCGGCGAAGCTGTCGAAACGCCCCAGATGCCTGCCGTAAAAAGTCTCGATGCCGATGATGGCGACGATGATTTCCGCCGGCACACCCGACAGCGCCTGTGCCTTGGCGAGCGTGGCCCGGTGCTTGCGCCAGAAGTCGAGTCCGGCGGCGATGCGGCGCGGCTCGATGAAGCGCTGGCGATAGTTCTGCCATGAACGGATGCCCGGATCGGCAGGCGGCGCGATGGCTTTCAATACCGAGGCAATGGGCTGCGTTTTCTCGAACAGCGCGGTGAGACGCCCTGCATCCATGCCGTGGCGTGCCTGCATGGCGGCAATGAAGGCCTGGACGTCCTCCCGCTGGGCGTAGCCGGAGTTTGCAGAAGCTGGCGCAATGGTGACGAAAATCAGGCAGGCAATCATTGTGAAATACAACAGTGTTTGCGCCGGGCCAATCCCTCTCTCCCGACCTCTCTCCCAGAGGGAGAGAGGAGGCAGATAGCTTCCCTCTCCCGCTTGCGGGAGAGGGATTGAGGGAGAGGGCTGCCAAGCAAACACGGCACGCGGCGAAGCCGCAAGCCGTACCACCGCAACAACGGGAGCACCCCGTAATAGACGAACGCAGTGAGCAAACAAGAATCCCCCGCGAGGGGGGCAAAGGGGGGCGGGCGTATTCATGGCTTGAAGGCCGCCACGCGGCGGCGCAATTCATTTAAGGTCAGGGGGGAGGGGACATCGTAACGCAACGTGGCATACAGTGCAGTAATCGCTTGCATGTCTGTTGCGGCTTCAGGTAATGCAGCAGCAACCCGCCGGGCATAATCCTGCGGACCTTCCCAGCCGTGCCGGGCGAGTCCGCGGCGTGCCAGCCGGCTCGACAGCTTGCGCCATTGCCGTTGCGCCGGGTCGAGGCGCGGCCGGCGGTGGAGCATCCAGCCGGCCAGTGCCAGCAGCATGAGACCGCAAAGCACGGCGAGCGTTGCCGTCATGCTGCGCCAGTCCGGCACCGTCATGCCCAGCTTTCTGAGAAAGTCGCGTTGCCGTTCAGTGTTGTAGCCGAGCACCCACTGGTTCCAGGCATTGCCGATCGCCCACCAGCGAAAGCGCGCTGCGCGCAGCCAGTCGAGGCCGCTGCCCGCCAGCCAGGGCAGCGTCTCGCCAGCCGGCACGGCAGCGGCGAGATTCTGCTCGATGCGCGCCGGCGCGCTGACGGCGGTGGGATCGACACGCAGCCAGCCCTGCTGCTCAAGCCAGACCTCGGCCCAGGCGTGGGCGTCGGACTGGCGGATCACCCAGGTGTCATCGACGGGATTGCGTTCACCGCCCTGGTAACCGGTGACGACGCGTGCCGGCACACCCGCGGCGCGCATCAGCACGACGAAAGACGCGGCGAAATGCTCGCAAAAACCGCGCTTGTGGTCGAACAGGAATTCGTCGGCGACATGCAGGCTCATCAAGGGCGGCTGCAGGGTGTAGATGAAGCGTTGCGCCCGCATGAATTCGATGGCGCGTTGCAGTCGCTGTCGGTCGCTGCCGCCCGCGCTGCGCCAGCTGGCGCCGAGGGCCAGCGTGCGCGGGTTGTCGGTGGCCGGCAGGGCCAGCGCCTCGGCAAGGACCTGGCGGTGTTCGGGCGGCTGGAGCACGGTCGGTTGCGAGTGCAGTTCGTAGCGGATGCGCTCGCGGACCGGTCGTTTCGCGCGCAGCTGGAAGTCTGATGTGCCGATCACGTCGGCCGGCAGGCGGGTGGGAAATTCAAGGGCGAACAGCCAGAGTCTGTTGTGCGGTTCCAGCGTGACGGCATAAGCGTAGTCCGGGCTCGTGTCGCTTGCCTGATAAAACAGACCCCGGCCGACCGACTGAATGCCTGGTTGCCAGGTGCGCCCCTCCAGGCGCGCCAGAACCGGGCCGCGCCAGTAAAGTTCCTGCCTGGGTGGCACCGGGCCGTCGAATTTGGCACGGAAGGCAATGGCGTCGGACTGGATCAGGTTGTTGATCGCGCCGGGCGACATATTGTCCGATAGCCCCGTCAGGCCGCTGTGGGCATCGCTGGGCAAGCCCCACAAGGGTCCGGAGATGCGCGGGAACAGGACGAACAGGACCAGCATGAAGGGCAGGGCCTGCATCAGCATCAGCCCGGCAAGGCGGAGCAGGCTGGCCGCGCGCGCCTGGGCATCGGTCAGGCTGCCCAACGCAGCGGTGGCGATGAGCAGAGTGCCAATCATGGTCAGCGCCACCGGAATCGACTGGTTCTCGAAAAACTGCGTAAGGGTCAGGAAGTAGGCGAGCAGCACGACGGCCAGCCCGTCGCGTGGCGCGCGTGCTTCGAGTTGCTTCAGCGCGAGAAAGATCAGCAGCAGCGCCACCCCGGCGCGCTGGCCGAACAGCGTGCGGTATTCGAACAGCACCCCCGCCGTGCCGGCAAGGCTGACAAAAATCAACACCCAGCGCGTCGGCAGCGGCTGGCGCCACCAGGCCAGCGCGGCGCGCCAGGCGAACGCCGCACCGGCCACGGCGGCAAGCCACAGCGGCACCTGCGGCACCAACGGCGCATAAGCCGCCAGTCCCGTCGCCAGCAGCCACCAGGTCTGCGCGGGTGTGAGCGGGTGGATGGGTGGTTTAGCCATTATTTGCCGTGCAAAGCGAGAGCCCTGAGACAGTTATGGGTGTGATCCGGGCCGTGCGCCCGGGGAATTTCCTTTCCTGGCAGACGCAGGCCCCAGGACAGGCCGGCGGCTTCGGTGTCGAGCACCCAGCGCGTCAGTACCGACAGGCGGGTTTCGACATCCATGCGCGGCGGCAGCATGTCCCAGTCGAGCCAGAGCGCCTGCGCCGCGGTGCCGGCGAACTGCTTGGTTTGCAAGGGCGCCTGCGGTCCCTGGCGCGCCACGGCTTTCCAGGCGACGTGGTGGGGCGGGTCGCTGGGCTGATGACGCTTGAGGCCGGCAAAGTCCTCATCGCCGCTGTCGCCGGGCAGCAGTCCGCCCTCGATGCCGCTGAAAGTCGGCGCTGGCGGGACGGCGCGCGCCGGTTGCGGATAGACCAGGCAGACGAGGGCGGGGGCGCTATAGCTCCAGGCGCGGATCAAACCCAGTGGCCAGAGTGTTTCAATGGTGACGCGCGGCATGGCGAGCCAGCCGCGTTGCGTCGCGGGATGCGGCAGCAGCACCCGCGCGCTGCCGAGGGGTGGCACGGTCACCGCCATGACCGCCTGCCCGGGCAGAAACAGCCGCAACAGATGGCGTGGCCGCGCATCCGGGTTGTGCAGGATCAGCGGAAAGCGCGCGGTGTCGCCGGCGAATACCGGCAGGGCGGCGCCGACGGTGATCGACAGGCCGGCGAGGTTGCGGAAGGTATGCAGGATCGTGGCGACCCCCAGACCCGCGAGCAGGAAAACGAGGCCGTAGCCGAGGCTCAGGGTGTAATTGATCGCACCGATCAGCATGATGACCAGCGACACGCCATACAACAGGCCGGCGCGGCTCGGCAAAACATAGACGCGCCGCTGTGAGAGGATGACGGGCACCGCCTCGGGCGGCCGCACCCGCAGCGCCCAGGTGGCGAAACGATTGGATAGATTACGACGCAGGGCAGACAGCATGGCTCTATGATATGCAGCTTGCACCGAGTTTGTCTGGAGACGGCTTGAAATCAATCGCACTTTTTATTGCCTTGCTGCTGGCGTTGCTGGCCCTGCCCATGCTCATGCCCTCCGGCCCGGGCCAGCGCCCGGACGCAAACCCTGTAACGCTGCCCTGGCAAATCGAACTCCTCCCCGATGGCGGGTCGCGCGTGTTCGGCCTGACGCTTGGCCGCAGTACGCTGCAAGATGCCCGCCAACAACTGGGCGGGGACGTGCAGGTTGCCCTGATCGTGGCACCGGGTGAGACCGGTTCGCTCGAGGCCTATTACGAGAGCATCGACGCCGGCGCGGTGAAAGGCAAAATGGTCATGACACTGGAAACTTCGCTCGCACAGCGCGAACAGATACTCGCCCGGGCGCGCAAGGTCGACTATATGCAGAGTGCCGCGCGGCGGGTCGAACCCGGCGCCGACGACTTGCTACTGGCGGACCGGGCACCCATCATCGCGATTGCTTTCATTCCGGCGGCGAACCTTGACGAACAGGTGGTGCTGCAGCGCTTTGGCGTACCGGGCGAACGCATTCGCAGCAGCGAGTACAAGGAACATTTTCTTTACCCGGACAAGGGGCTCGACCTGCAACTCGACGCCAAGGGCAAGGAAGTGCTGCAGTATGTCGCACCCCGCGACTTCGCCCGCTTGCGTGCGCCGTTGTCCACCTCAACAACCACGGCCCGGTAGCGGGTTTCAGTGTCAGATTAAGGCACCCGCAGTAGTCTCGCCGCCGGGTCGCCCTCTCTCGCTTTGCGAGATAGGGCTCTTGGGTGGCTCCCCCTCTCCCCACCCTCTCCCGCAAGGGGAGAGGGAGAAAACCGGCACCACCGACCCACGCCCCAGTAGCCTCGCCGCCGGGCCGCCCCAAGGCGAGACGGCACGCGGCGAAAGCCGCAATCCGCGCCAAATCACGAACGGGGCTCCCCGTGATAAACGAGCGTAGCGAGTCAACAGTCACCCCTCCCGCGAGGGAGGGGCTGGGGGAGGGCGGGCTCTTTCCGCCTCATAGGACGATACGCTGACGCCGGCATGGGTGAGGAATTCCCGCAGGTGCTTGATGTCCTGGCGGTTGAAGACGCTGCCCTGATGCGGATGGTGCAGGAAGTATTCGTGGTGGTTCAGCAGCACACGAAACCGCGCGCCATGCACCGGTTCGACCGTCGCGCCGAGATGATTCAACAGCGACTCGATTTCCCGCCAGTGGATATTGGCGCTGACGGGTTCCTGAAACAGACTGCGCAACAGATGCAGATGTTTATGGCTCATGATCGTGTCTCCGTAGGGCCGCCCCAAATTGGCATGCGCCCCTCTGGGGGGCAGTGAGTCGATGTTGCGAGCGTGGGGGGCCATGATTGCTCCTGGCGGAGGTGGTGAGATTCGAACTCACGAACGCCTTGCGACGTTGCCGGTTTTCAAGACCGGTGCATTCAACCGCTCTGCCACACCTCCACAGACCTTACTCCGTAACTCAATTGCCGGTTTTAGCTCCGGCTGACCAGAAGGTCACCCTGCGCTGGCGCGCCCCGCTTGCGCGGAACTGGCGCCAAGACCGGTGCATTCAACCGCTCTGCCACACCTCCGCAATGCTCACGAATGCGCAATGCGGTGCGATTATAGCCCGCCCAGTGAAGGTAGGCCGTGGCGTCGGCGGGCTTCGTCGCAGGCTTCATCACCGCAGCCAAGGGCGGAAAGGGGGGCGAATTCGCTGCAGGCACTGGGGCGTTGCGGGTAGATGGCACAACTGACTGCCACACCAATTGTTCCCTGGAGGGCGATGCAGCGTCCGGGAATATCGGTGCATTCGCGCATGCAGGCGGTAGTGGCTGTGTAGGGTTCGGTCAGGGCCGCCGGCACCCAGCCTTCAGGTGCATTGTCGAGTTCGACACGAGGCAGGGTGATGCGATAGGTGGCGCAACAGGCGCCACAGGCCTGGCAGACAGAATCCGGAAAAATGGAGGCGCCTGCCGGGACTGCCTGGCCTAGCCGCAACTGCCGACCGCCCCGCAGGCGGTGCAAAAATCGCAGCCGTCCTTCTTGATGACCGTCATGTTGCCGCATTCGGTGCAGAGCGAACCCTGGGTGATCTTGACCTGGCCCTTTTCGCGCGGGGTCTCGAGGATGCCCATTTCGCGCGTCGGATAGCCATTCTCGTCAAGCAGGCCAAGCATCGCGTAGCGGTGCATGATGAGTCGCGCGATGTAGGCGACCGTCGATGGCCAGTTCTGCTGGCGGCGCGTACCCGGCACAAAGGCCATGAAATCGCCGAGCGGCTCGGAATAGTTGAGCAGCTTGCGCAGCTTCATGCCGATCCAGGCCGGATCCATTACGCGCATGTCGAGCGACAGCAGTTTGGTCAGCCCGTCGAGCGCCCGCGGGTAGTTGCCGGAGAGCCAGCACGAGTAGGGGCGAGTGACGCCGTCGGGCAGGGTGATTTCCTTCAGGCCGAGCACGAAGTCCTCGCGCGAAGCGGGGTTGACGATATCCACCGTCCACGACAGCGTGCCGTCGGTGCCGGTCTTCGGTTCGTCGCGGCTGAACATGCAATCGAGCACCGGCGTGGAGTTGTCGGAGTCGAGCGCGCCGAGTTGCTCGCAGCGATAGCGAATCACCTGTGCCAGCGCCGCGATGGCGCCCGGCATCAGCTTGTGTTCGCCATGCGGCGGCATCGGCATCTCGAAGGCTTCTTCGCCGACGGTGGCCGCCAGCACGTCGAGTTTCAGTTTCAGCCAGGCCGGATCGTTGGCGCGCATGTCCATCGACAGGGTCTTGGCGACGGCGCCGAGACCGCGCGGCTGCTCGGTGCCATTCACCCAGACTTCGAAGGGGACGGACTGGCGCTTGTCGTTCTCGATCTGCCCGACGAACAGGGCGAACTCGCCATGCGGCGTTTCGATCATGTAGGTCCAGGCCGCGTTGCCGTCGGTCAGGCGCGGCCGGCCGGGCCAGCGCAGGGACGACAGCACCGGCGCCGGCAAGGAACCGATCGACAGCCGGCGGTTGGCGCAGTCGATGGTGACGTCCTGAGGTTGTTTCTGCGGCTGGGTCTGGCCAGCCGGGGTGGCCGGGGTGGTCGACAGCACGCTGCCCAGCACCTTGTTCGGCCGGTAGGTGGCCAGGCCCTTCAGCCCGGCTTTCCATGCCGACATGTAGAGGTCCTCGAATTCCGCGTAGGGGTAATCCTCGGGCACATTCACCGTCTTGGAAATGGCGGTGTCGATGAAGGGGGCAACGGCCGCCACCATGTCCTTGTGCGCCTGGGCGGAGATTTCCAGGGCAGTGACGAAATAGTCCGGCAGCTTGCTGACATCGCCGCCCTGGTGCTTGTACAGCCGCCAGGCATAGTCTTCCACGGCGTATTCCTTGAAGGTGCCGTCGGCCATGCGCTTCTTGCGCGTGTAGGTCCAGGAGAAGGGCGGCTCGATGCCGTTCGAGGCGTTGTCGGCGAAGGCCAGCGAGATCGTGCCGGTGGGCGCGATCGACAGCAGGTGCGAGTTGCGGATGCCGTGCTTGCGGATCTGGTCCTTGATGCTCTGCGGCAGGCGCGAGGCGAAGTTGCCGCCAGAGAGGTAGAGATCGGCGTTGAACAGCGGGAAGGCGCCGCGTTCCTTGGCGAGTTCCACCGAGGCGAGGTAGGCGCGATCGCGCATGTACTCGGAGATCTTGGCAGCGGTGCCGCGCGTTTCTTCTGTGTCATAACGCTGGCAGAGCATGATCAGTGCGTCGCCGAGGCCGGTGAAGCCCAGGCCGATGCGGCGCTTCGCCGCGGCCTCGGCCTGCTGCTGGGGCAAGGGCCAATGGGTGGCGTCGAGCACGTTGTCGAGCATGCGCACCGAGATGTCGATGACCCGGCCGAAGGCGGCGTAATCGAAGTCGGCGGTTTCCTCGAAAGCGTGATTGACGAACTTGGTCAGGTTGATCGAGCCGAGGCAGCAGCAGCCGTAGGGGGGCAAAGGCTGTTCGGCGCAGGGGTTGGTGGCCTCGATGGTTTCGCAGTAGTTGAGGTTGTTGTCCTTGTTCATGCGGTCGATGAACAGGATGCCCGGCTCGGCGTGGTCGTAGGTCGAGCGCATGACCTGGTTCCACAACTCGCTGGCGGGGATCTTGCGATAAACCCAGAGCCCGTCATCGCGCTGGTAGGCACCCTTGTTCTTGATGTCGGCGCAGGGCTCGGCACGATGCACCAGTTCAATGTCGCCGCCGGTTTCAACCGCCGCCATGAAGGCGTCGGTGACACCGATCGAGATGTTGAAGTTCGACAGGTCGCCCTGGTCCTTGGCGTGGATGAAACGCTCGATATCCGGATGGTCGCAACGCAACACGCCCATCTGCGCCCCGCGGCGGCTGCCGGCCGACTCGACCGTTTCGCAGGAGCGGTCGAAGACGCGCATGTAGGAGACCGGGCCGGAGGCGCGCGACTGCGTGCCTTTGACATGCGCGCCGCTGGGTCGGATGCTGGAAAAGTCGTAGCCGACACCGCCGCCGCGGCGCATGGTTTCGGCGGATTGCGAGAGGGCGGTATAGATGCCGGGGCGATCATCGACGATCTCGGAGATCGAATCGCCCACGGGTTGCACGAAACAGTTGATCAGGGTGGCGCACAGGTCGGTGCCGGCGGCCGAGTTGATGCGGCCGGCCGGAACGAAGCCGCTTTCCTGGGCATCGAGGAAATGGGGTTCCCACCAGGCCTGCTTGTCCTCGGTCTCGACGGCGGCCAGGGCACGCGCGACGCGCGCACGCACATCGTGCACATCGCGTTCATTGCCCTTGGCGTACTTTTCGAGCAGCACTTCGCCCGAGATTTCCTGTGGCAGGGGCAGACCCAGTTGCCCCGTATATTCATCATGAAAGTCTTGCTCGGTGTCGACGGTGGTGTGATCCATGGTCATGTGATTGGGCCCGCTGGTTGAGTTGTTTATTGGAGACGCGACAGAATCGAAGGATAGCCACACCGCCGGACAGTGTGAAGTAAAAAATTTTTACTCACTGTTAAAACAACATGTTATGAAAAAATCTAGTAGCTGGCTTAATTTATACCACTACATGTAGTAGGTTTCGCGCCTCAAAAAGGACGCGAAAAATCAGTCTGTTGAGGCATTTTCGCGGGAAAATCCACCCCAATGTGATTGTTGCAATGCAACAAAGCTACCGATTCCGGGGGGTTGACTTGACGCCAATTGGTGTTCATTCCCCGCGCCATGCGGGAAAGGAAAAGTATTATCTATAACCAAAGAAAAAATACTACTCAGCGGGGGTAAGGTGCCGCTCAGCCGAACGCAAAAAACCGGCTGATTAATTCACTCTCAAGTCATCCTGGAAAAAGCAGATCACCACGGAGGACACGGAGGTCACGGAGAAAAACAAGGCGTTACGGAAGCAGTGGACGTCACCCGTTGGCTGCGCCTGAATACTGTGTGCTTGCGCCGTTTCTCCGTGTCCTCTGTGCTCTCTGTGGTGCGAACCGGGGTTTTTAACGTGAAACGTGGAACAGTTTCGTGAACCACAATTCAACCACCGTCATTCCCGCATGCTTTTGTCGGGGACGGGAAACCATAGTCCATCAGTCTGACCGCCACAGTATGGATTTCCGCCTGCGCGGGAATGACAGGTTTCATCATCAGGGGTGGTGTCTGCCGCCATGAAAGTCAGGGTCAAACTTGGGTTAAGTCGAACAAGACTTTTGCGGAAAAAAGCAGCACCAGCACTGCCGCCGCGCAATGCGCGGCGGGAAATTAATTTCTCATGCACTTTCCTGCGCCGAGGGGGTGTTTGCTGACAGCACATCCTCCCCGGGATTCGGGAAGTTCGGAACGCCCGGCAGACGGCCTTAACGGGGAACCATTGGTGTGACGTCAGAAGCGTGCTTCTTGTTCTGCTTGGCGGCCTTCTTTTCCTTCGGGGTCTTGGCGGGTTGTTTCTTTGCTTCCTTGTTGGGTTGTTGTGCCTTGCCCATGGTGATACTCCTCTAAAGCACCGACGAAAGTGCGGTGTCCCATATAGTATAAGCGGATGCAGGAGGAGTTATTGGCGATCAAAGCCATGGACCTCCAGCGGCACGGATCAGAACGCCGGCGTAAAGAAACGCTGACGCATCTCCTCCAGTCCCAGCAGGCGGAGCAACTCGTCGAGGCGTGCGGCGTGATGTCTGCCGGGCTGGTTGTGGCGGCGGGCGATGATCAATTCGTTCTTCAGCGAGTGTTCCCAGCCGACCAGTTCGGTGACATTGACCTGATAACCATGCGCCTCGAGTTGCAGGCAGCGCAACACGTTGGTGACCTGGCTGCCGAATTCCCGTGTGTGCAGCGGGTGGCGCCAGAGTTCCGCCAGCGGGTTGGCCAGCGCCTTGCCCTTGTTTTTTCTCAGGATGGCGGCAAGCTCGGCCTGGCAGCAGGGTGCCAGTACGATGCATTCGGCCTGGCGGCCAAGGGCAAAGCGAATCGCATCGTCGGTGGCGGTGTCGCAGGCATGCAAGGCCGTGACCATATCGATTCTTGCTGGCAGCTCGGTTGCCGTCAGTGCGTCCGCCACGGTTTTGTCGAGGAACGACATGCCGGTGAACGCCAGCCGCTGCGCCAGTGCCCGGGACTTTTCGACCAGTTCATGCCGGGTTTCGATGCCGTAAATGTGCGCCCCGCCGCCAAGTGCCTTGAAAAACAGGTCATGGAGAATGAAGCCGAGATAGGACTTGCCGGCACCGACATCCACCAGCTGGATGTCGGGAGAAGCCTGTTGCCGTTCCAGCAGCAATGGCTCGATGAAGCGGTAGAGGTGATAGACCTGCTTCAGTTTTCGCCGGCTGTCCTGATTCATCCGTCCGTCGCGGGTCAGGATATGCAGTTCCTTGAGCAGTTCCAGCGACTGGCCAGGCCTGATGCCGTGTTTTTCTTCCATGTTGGTTCCTGTTGCGAATGTGTCTATTGTTATATCAGCAGGTGGGCGGGAATGCCGAGAACTGTTGCGAAGCATCATGTTGATGAGTATCCTATGCTGCATCGCAGCATCACCGCAAGTCCATAAGATATTGCGGCAAACACATGAACTATGAACAGCATTATCTGACCTCTCTCTTCGAGCCCAAATCCATAGCCATCATCGGCGCTTCCGAGACGCCGGGGTCGATTGGCAGCATCATGGTGCGCAATGTCATCGATGGGGCCTTCCCGGGCAAGCTTTTTCTTGTCAATCCGCGTCACGCGAAAGTGTTTGGCCAGCGCGCCTTCGATTCTGTCGAGGATATCCCCCAGCGGCTCGACCTGGCGGTGATCTGCACCAAGGCCGAAACCGTCCCGGCAATCATTGATGCCTGCGGCCGCGCCGGCACCCGCAATGCCATCATCATTTCAGGTGGTTTTGCCGAAATGGGTCCGCGGGGTGCCAGCCTGGCCCGCTCCATGCTGGAGAGTGCGCGCCGCCATAACGTGCGCCTGCTGGGTCCCAACTGCCTGGGTTTGATCCGCCCCGGCAGTTGCGTGAATGTCACCTTTGCCCACAGCAGCGCCAACCCCGGCACGGTTGGCCTGATCTCGCAATCGGGCGCGCTATGCACGGCGATTCTCGACTGGGCCTTGCCCAACAATGTCGGTTTTTCCAACGTCGTTTCGCTGGGCGCCGAGAGCGATGTCGACTTTGGCGAAGTGCTCGACTACATGGTCGCGGATTCCCGCACCGAGAACATCTTTCTTTACATCGAGGGCATCAAGAACGCGCGTCATTTCATGAGCGCGCTGCGTGCTGCCGCGCGTTGCAAGCCGGTGTTGCTGATCAAGGGCGGGCGCAATCCCGCCGGCAAGCAGGCCGCGCTCTCGCATAGCGGTGCGCTGCTCGGTTCCGACGACGTTTTCGACGCGGCATTGCGCCGTGCCGGCGTGGTGCGCCTCGGCAATGTCGGCCAGATGTTTGCCGCCGCCCAGGCGCTGTTCGCGCATTTTCGTCCACGCGGCAACCGCCTGATGATCGTCACCAACGGCGGCGGTCTCGGCGTGATGGCGGCCGATCATGCCGCCGACATCGGCATTGCGCTGGCCGAAATGTCCGCGACCACCCTCAAGAACCTGCATGAAGCCTTGCCGCCGACCTGGTCGAAAGCCAATCCGATCGACCTGGTTGGCGATGCCGATCCGGCGCGCTACGCCACCACGATCACCGCCTGTCTCGCGGATGACGGCGTCGATGGCGTACTGGCGATCCTCGCGCCGCAGGCGCTGGCCGATCCGACGCAAACTGCCCGTGCCGTCATTGAAGTGGCCAAACAGACCGACAAGCCGCTGGTGACTTGCTGGATGGGCGAAGAGCAGGTGCGTGAGGCACGTCTGCTGTTCCAGGGCGCCGGCATTCCCACCTTCCGCACGACGGATCCGGCTGTCGAGCTGTTCTCGCACATTTCCAACTACTACCGCAACCAGCAATTGCTGATGCAGGCGCCGGCGTCGATTTCCGACCACACGCCACCAAGACTGGAATCGGCGCGCCTGGTGATCGAGTCCGCTCTTGCCGAAGGCCGCAAGACGCTTAACGAAATGGAATCGAAGGCCCTGTTGGCGGCCTTCCGCATCCCCATCGCCCAGACGGTGGTGGCACGCTCGCCTTCCGAAGCGATGGTGCTGGCCGAGGAAATGGGCCTGCCGGTGGTGATGAAGATCGATTCGCCGCAGATCACCCAAAAACTGGATTCCGGCGGCGTGCGCCTCAATCTCAATACGCTGGTCGCCGTACGCGATGCCTATAACCAGATCATTGATGAGGTGAAAAAGAACCGGCCGGATGCCGTGATCCATGGCATCGCCATCGAGCCGATGATCCAGAAGGCCAATGGTCGCGAACTGATGGTTGGCATGACCAAGGACCCGATTTTCGGGCCGACCGTCATTTTTGGCCCCGGCGGGGCGGGTATCGAGGCCGGCGGCAGGGATCGCGCCGTTGCCCTGCCGCCGCTCAACCGTTTTCTGGTTGCCGACATGCTGGCGTCGACCCGCACCTCGGCACGGCTCGGCGCATTCCGCAACATGCCCCCGGTCAGCATGGAGGCGCTGGAAGCCGTGCTGCTGCGTGTTTCCGAGATGGTCTGCGAACTGCCATGGATTCAGGAACTGGACATCAATCCGCTGATCGTCGACGAGAATGGCGCGGTCGCCGTTGATGCCCGCGTCGTCATCGACAATCTGTCACTGACCGCCGGGCGCTACGATCACATGGTGATCCACCCCTATCCTTCCCACCTGGTCACGGAATACCAGACCAAGGATGGCCGCAATGTAGTGATTCGTCCCATCAGTCCCGAAGATGGCGACCTGGAGCAGGAATTCGTCAAGAACCTGTCGGCCGAGACCAAGTATTTCCGTTTCATGAATACCCTGCGCGAACTGTCGCAGGCCCAGTTGGTGCGTCTGACACAAATCGACTACGACCGCGAAATGGCTTTCGTCGCCTTGACCGAGGTGGATGGGCGTCAGATTGAAGTCGGCGTGGCGCGTTATGCCATGAACCCCGATGGCGAATCCTGTGAATTTGCCGTGGTCGTCGCCGATGACTGGCAGGGCAAGGGACTGGCGCGCCGGCTGATGGGCGTGATCATCGATACCGCCCGCTCGCGTGGCATCAAGTTCATGAACGGTGACTTCCTCGCCGAAAACCGCCGCATGATCAAATTTGTTTCCGGCCTCGGCTTCGTGCTTTCGCCGCATCCCGAGGACCCCGGCCTGAAACGCGGCGTGCTGGTGCTTAATTGAGCCATCCCCCCGCCCCCCTTCCTCGGAAGGGGGTGACTGTGGTTCGCTACGCTCGAATATTACGGGCGACTCCGTGGCGATAGCCGAGCGGTTTGCGCCTGGGGCGCGTGCCGTTACGGCTTGGGACGGCCCGGCGCCGTGACTGTGTCGAGCGGTGCAGTTACAAAAGTCGGCGCTGGCGGTACGGCGTTGGCGGGGACGTCAGGGTATCCGGATCCGCAGCGTTGTCCCTGGTGCGGCGTTGATCCGCTCTATGTCGCCTATCACGACGCCGAGTGGGGGGTGCCCTGCCATGAGGAACGCACGCTGTTCGAGTTCCTCGTCCTCGAAGGCGCCCAAGCCGGGCTGTCGTGGATCACCATCCTGAAGAAACGCGAGAACTACCGGCGCGCCTTCGATGGTTTCGACGTACAGAAGATTGCCCGCTATGGTGATGCGGATCTGGCGCGCCTGCTTGGCGATGCCGGCATCGTCAGAAACCGCCTGAAAATATCCGCCGCGATCAGCAATGCCCGCGCCACGCTGGCGCTTTACGACGCTGGCTCAAGCCTCGATGCGCTGTTCTGGCAATTTGTCGATCGCCAGTCGATCGTCAACCGCTGGCGGCGACTCGATGAAGTGCCCGTCCATACGCCCCTTGCCGTCGCCATGGCCAGGGAACTCAAGCAGCGCGGCTTTCGCTTCGTCGGTCCGACGGTGATCTATTCGCACATGCAGGCGACGGGCATGGTGAATGACCATCTCGTCACCTGCCCGCGCCATGCTGTATTAGGTGGTTGACGGCGGCTAAGCAGAGCGTGCCGCAATGTGCATGCGCAGCCAAGCGGCAAATTCGGCTTCATCGATTTCACTGGCGGCGAGGCCCAGGATGGTGACGACACACTCGGCATCACCTACAACCAGATCGAAGCCGTTAAGCGCCAGAAACAGTTCGGTCGCAATTAACGCAGCCCGCTTGTTGCCATCGACGAAGGGATGGTTGCGGACGATGCCGAACCCATAGGCTGCAGCGAGCGCGGCAATATCAGGCTCACCATAGGCAGCCAGGTTTTCAGCTCGCGCCAGCGCGGAATCGAGCAAACCTGCATCGCGGGTACCCGCTACTCCGCCATGCTCGGCCAATTGCGCGCTATGGGCGGCAACTATCACATTCCGCTGAATCCATATCCAGCGACTCACTTTGCCAACTCACGTAACGCGGCACGGCGCTTCTTCATGATTCGTTGCGCCTCGGACATTTCCTGCTCAAATACAGGATCGTTTGGCGTGACCACATAACCCTCGGGCGTTTCGGTCAGAAAAAGTGACTCGCCTTTTTCCAACTTCAGATTGGCGAGAACCTCCTTGGGCAGGATGACGCCGATCGAATTACCGATCTGGGTAAGTTTGAGAACGTGCATGGCGGGCTCCGGTGACAGTTATAACAGACGTTATACTAGACCGAAGCCGTGGTCATTTCAAGGGCTCGATTCAAGCCTTGTCGAAGCTCAGTTGTCCTTTGCTGAATCCCACCTTGATCCGGTCTTTGGCGCTTAGCTTGCCTTCGAGAATCAGCCGGGACAACGGATTTTCGATGCGTTCCTGAATCGCCCGCTTCAATGGGCGGGCGCCGAACACCGGATCGAAACCGGCTGCGGCGATGCTCGCCAGTGCCTCTTCGCTAACTTCGAGCGACATCTCCAGCCGCGCCAGACGCTTCTCCAGATACTGCAACTGGATCTTGGCAATGCCGGCGATATGCTTCTCATCGAGGGCGTGGAATACCACGATCTCGTCGATGCGGTTGACGAATTCGGGCCGGAAATGCGTCTTCACCTCGCCCATCACGGCGAGCTTGATGATCTGGTAATCGTCGCCCGACATCTGCTGGATCATCTGCGAGCCAAGGTTGGAGGTCATGACGATCACGGTATTCTTGAAGTCGACCGTGCGCCCCTGACCATCGGTCATGCGGCCGTCGTCGAGCACTTGCAGCAGCACGTTGAAGACATCCGGATGCGCCTTCTCGACCTCGTCGAAGAGGATCACGCTGTAGGGCTTGCGGCGCACCAGTTCGGTCAGATAACCGCCTTCTTCGTAACCGACATAGCCCGGCGGAGCACCGATCAGCCGCGCCACCGAATGCTTCTCCATGAATTCGCTCATGTCGATGCGGATCAGGTGATCCTCGCTGTCGAAGAGGAACTCGGCCAGGGTTTTGCACAGCTCGGTCTTGCCCACGCCCGTCGGGCCGAGGAACAGGAATGAACCGTAGGGACGGCTCTCGTCCGACAGGCCGGCGCGCGAACGACGGATGGCGTCGGCCACCAGCCGCACCGCCTCGTCCTGACCGACGACGCGCCGGTGCAGTTTTTCTTCCATGCCGAGCAGCTTTTCGCGCTCGCCCTGCATCATCTTGCTGACGGGAATGCCGGTCGCGCGCGAAACGACTTCGGCAATCTCCTCAGCGCCCACCTGCGTGCGCAACAGCCGGTTTGGCGCCGTATCGTCAGCGCCGACTTTCTCCGAAGCCTTCAATTGCGCCTCAAGCTGCGGCAGCTTGCCGTACTGCAACTCGGCCAGCTTGTCGAAAGCCCCTTGACGCTGCAGGTCGGCGATCTCGCCGCGCAGTTTCTCGATCTCTTCCTTGACGTGCTGGGTGCCCTGCACCTGCGCCTTTTCGGCCTTCCAGATTTCTTCGAGGTCGGAATATTCCTTGGACAGTTTGGCGATCTCGCCCTCGATCAGTTCGAAGCGCTTCTTCGAAGCCTCGTCCTTTTCCTTGCGCACGGCTTCGCGCTCGATCTTGAGTTGGATCAGCCGGCGGTCGAGCTTGTCCATCGACTCGGGTTTCGAGTCGATTTCCATCTTGATGCGGGCGGCCGCTTCGTCGATCAGGTCGATGGCCTTGTCGGGCAGGAAACGATCGGTGATGTAGCGGTGGCTCAATTCGGCCGCCGCGACGATGGCCGGGTCGGTGATATCCACCCCGTGATGGATCTCGTATTTCTCCTGCAGGCCGCGCAGGATGGCGATGGTCGCCTCGACGGACGGCTCATCGACCAGCACTTTCTGGAAGCGGCGCTCCAGCGCGGCATCCTTCTCGATGTACTTGCGGTATTCGTCGAGCGTGGTGGCGCCGATGCAGTGCATCTCGCCGCGCGCCAGCGCCGGCTTGAGCATGTTGCCGGCATCGATCGCGCCTTCCGCCTTGCCGGCGCCGACCATGGTGTGCAACTCGTCGATGAAGACGATGATGCGGCCTTCGTCCATCGCCACTTCCTTCAGGACGGCCTTGAGACGCTCCTCGAACTCCCCGCGATACTTCGCGCCGGCCAGCAGTGATGCCATGTCGAGAACCAGGACGCGTTTCCCTTTCAAGGATTCCGGCACCTCGCCATTGACGATGCGCTGCGCCAGGCCTTCGACGATGGCCGTCTTGCCGACGCCCGGCTCGCCGATCAGCACCGGGTTGTTCTTGGTGCGCCGCTGCAGGATCTGGATGGCGCGGCGAATCTCGTCGTCGCGGCCGATCACCGGGTCGAGCTTGCCCTGCTGGGCGCGCTCGGTGAGATCGAGGCAGTATTTCTTCAGTGCCTCGCGGCTGCCTTCGGCTTCCTGGCTGCCGACGTTCTGGCCGCCGCGCACGGCCTTGATCGCCTCTTCCAGGGCGCGGCGCACGGCGCCGGATTCCTTGAACATGCGCCCGGTCTCGCCCTTGTCGCCGGCCAGTGCCAGCAGGAACATTTCCGAGGCGATGAACTGGTCACCAGCCTGCTGTGCTTCCTTGTCGGTGAGGTTGAGCAGGTTGGACAGGTCGCGGCCGATCGATACCTCGCCACCATGGCCCGATACCTGCGGCAGACGGTCGATGGCGGCATCCAGCGCCCGCCGCAGCGGCGCAACATTGACACCGGCCTTCGCCAGCAGCGAAGTGGTGCCGCCATCCTCCTGGTTAAGCAGGGCCAGCAGCAAATGCTGCGGCTCGATGATCTGGTTGTCGTGACCGACGGCCAGGCTTTGGGCGTCGCTCACAGCCTGCTGGAACTTGGTGGTGAATTTGTCGAAGCGCATGATGAAGTCCTCAATGCTTAATAACGTTACTGCCAACGTTGGGACTGGATGGCCGTTTTCAACTCTAGTCGACCGGGGCATAATACGCACCAACAAAAAAGGGGTGGGAATGGCAACCAGAGCAATTCATCCGGTGCTGGCGGGGCTGCGTGGCCTGGCAAGCGGCAAGGTCGTCAGTGCGCGCACGGCCGTGGCACTGATTCGCGACGGCGATACGGTCGCGACGGGCGGTTTTGTCGGCATCGGCTTTCCCGAACAGATCGCGGTCACGCTGGAGGAACTATTTCTCGAAACCCGTGACCTGCCACCGCAACCCAGCGGTCACCCGCGCAACCTCACCCTGGTCTATGCCGCCGGGCAGGGCGATGGCAAGGACCGCGGACTCAACCATCTGGGCTATGAGGGACTGATCAAGCGCGTCATCGGCGGCCACTGGGGACTGGTGCCGCGCGTCCAGGCGCTGGCGGTGGAAAACCTTATTGAAGGCTGGAATCTGCCGCAGGGCGTCATCACCCACCTGTTTCGCGATATTGCCGCCGGCAAGCCCGGCACCCTGACCCACGTCGGCCTGGGCACCTTTGTCGACCCGCGCTTCGGTGGCGGCAAACTCAATCCGCGCACCACCGAAGACCTGGTGCGACTGATGGAGATCGACGGCAAGGAATGGCTCTTCTACAAGGCCTTTCCCATCCATGTCGGCATCATCCGCGGCACCACGGCCGATCCGGATGGCAACGTCACCATGGAGAAGGAGGCGTTGACCCTCGAAGCGCTGGCCATCGCCATGGCCGCGCACAACTCGGGCGGCATTGTCATCGTCCAGGTCGAACGGATTGCTGCGGCAGGCTCATTACCTCCCCGCCAGGTGAAAATCCCCGGCATTCTGGTGGATTGCGTGGTCGTCGCCGAGAAGCCCGAATATCACATGCAGACCTTCATCGAACAGTACAGTCCGGCCTTTTCCGGCGAAATCAAGGTGCCGCTCTCGGCCATTGCGCCCATCCCGCTGGACGAGCGCAAGATCATCGCCCGCCGCGCAGCGCTGGAACTGACGCCGCACGCCGTCGTGAACCTGGGCATCGGCATCCCCGAAGGGGTCGCGTCCGTCGCCACCGAGGAGGGTGTGCTCGACCAGATGACCATGACGGCCGAACCCGGCGTGATTGGCGGCATTCCGGCCGGCGGGCTCAACTTCGGTGCCGCCACCAACACCGAGGCCATCATCGACCAGCCCAGCCAGTTCGACTTCTACGACGGCGGCGGCCTGGATATCGCCTTTCTCGGCCTGGCGCAGGCCGACCGCGCCGGCAACCTCAATGTCATCAAGTTCGGCAAGCGGATGGCCGGTGCCGGAGGCTTCATCAACATTTCGCAAAACGCCCACACGGTGGCGTTCCTCGGCACGTTCACCGCTGGCGGCCTTGAGGTCGCCATCGAGGACGGCCGGCTGCAAATCCTGCAGGAAGGGCACACGCAGAAATTCGTCGAAGAGGTCGAAATTCGTGCTTTCAGCGGCAGCGAAGCCAGGAAGCGCGAGCAGCCGGCGCTTTACATCACCGAGCGCTGCGTGTTCCGCCTCGGGCCGGAAGGCCTGGAACTGACCGAGATTGCCCCCGGCATCGACCTGGAACGCGACATCCTGGCGCACATGGGATTCCGTCCGATCATGCACACGGCCCCGGTGCTCATGGATGCGCGCATTTTTGGCAACGGGCTGATGGGTCTGCAGGACTTGCTCATGGCACCTGCTGGCGGATAAGTATCCGAAAAATCCCGAATTCTTGATTCCGGCCAGATAAATGTCAGCCGGCCGTGCTACATTGAATTCATCTCTGACTCACCAATAAGGAGCGGATCATGGCCGGGAAAAACGAAAATTTCAGCGACCTCAATCGCAGGAACATTGAAGCCGCCATGCGGCTGGCGCAGATGTCCATCGAGAACTCACAACGTGTGATGGCGCTGCAGAATGAATTGGCACGCGAACTGTTCCAGCAGGGCGTCGAGAACGCCCGTAACCTGACGAGTGCCAAGGATCCGCAGCAGCTTATGCAACTGCGTACCCAGTACGCGCAGGAAACCGCCCAGCAGATGATGGAAGCGGCCAAGAAAGTGACCGAAATCGGCAACGAAGCACGCGCCGAATTTACCCGCATGCTCACCGAGCAACTGGCGTCCGGCAATCAGGAAATGGTCGACGCCTTCCAGGGCCTGTTCAAGTCCATGCCCGGGCAGAACACGAATATCATGGAAGTCATGCAGCAGTCGATGGCGACCGCCAACAAAGCCTTCGAGCAGATCGCCCAGGCGTCGGCGGCTGCCTTCGGCACCATGCCCGGTCCGGCGGCGAAAAGCGCTGCAAAGAAAAAGTAAGCCGCTGCAGCCCGGATTGCCCGTTCGCTGAAAAAACTGTCATTCCGGCGCAAGCCGGAATCCAGCGGCGTAAAAACTCCGCTGCGCATGGCAATTCAATTTCTGGATACCGGCTTGCGCCGGTATGACGAAGCTAATCCAGCCAACGCTTGACGGCATGGTCGTCCGTCTCGCGCGCATCGACCCAGCGGGTTCCCGCTGCGGTTTCTTCCTTTTTCCAGAACGGCGCCTGGGTCTTCAGATAATCCATGATGAATTCGCAGGCGGCGAAAGCGTCGCCGCGATGCGCTGAAGCAACCCCGACAAAGACGATGCGCTCGCCCGGCAGCAGGCGGCCGACGCGGTGGATGACGCGCACCGCGCATAATTGCCAGCGCTGCCGCGCCGTCGTCACGATGTCGGCCAGCGCCTGTTCGGTCATGCCGGGGTAGTGTTCCAGCGTCATCGCCCTGACCGCCGCGAGTTGCGCCGTCTCGCCAGGGCCGACTTTTTGCTCAGCCAGTTTGTCGGCCCGCACCAGCCCGACGAAACTGGCGACCGCGCCGGCCATGGGGTCGTCGGCTGTCAGCGCGGCGATCTCGGCACCCGGGTCGAAGTCGGCTTGCTGGACGCTGATCGTCATGGGTTTCAGCCTCCCGTCACGGGCGGGAAAAAGGCGATCTCGTCGCCATCGGCAATCGCGGCATCCATGCCGAGCATTTTCTGGTTGATGGCGATGCGCAGGTTCCTGGTGGTCAACAGCACGCCATGCTGCTCGTCAAGTCGTGCCAGATAATCGCGCAGCGCAGCTGCCGTGTTCACGGTGGCAGGCAGATCGATGTTTTCGGCACCGCTGCCGATGGCCTCCCTGAGGCCGGCGAAATAGAGAATTTTCAGCATCATGACAAGGTGGCAAAGGACAGAAAACGTACGGTATCGCCGGCCAGGAAGGCCTTTCGCGGCGGATTGTCGATCAGGCCGTCGGCCCAGACGCAGGAGGTCAGCACGCCGGAACCCTGATTGGGGTGCAGCTCGACACGGCCGTCCGCGGTGATGCGTGCGCGCAGGAATTCGCGGCGGATATCCGGTCGCAACCAGTCGGATGCCGACACCAGCTGGCGTTCCACGGGCTGACAGCGCTGCGCACCCATGCACCTGAGAATATAGGACCGCACCAGCATCATGAAGGTGACAAAGCCGGAGACCGGATTGCCTGGCAGACCGATGAACGCCGTACTACCAATACCGATTTTGCCGAATGCCAGCGGTTTCCCCGGCTTGATGCCGATCTTCCATAGCGCCAGTATGCCCTCGGCCTCGACGGCGGCCTTGACGTGATCTTCCTCGCCGACCGAGACGCCGCCGGTCGACAGGATCAGGTCATGGTCCTGTGCCGCTGTTTGCAAGGCGCGACGCGTTGCAGCCAGCTGGTCGGGGATGCGGCCGAGATCCGTGACCACGCAGCCCAGGCCTTCAAGCAGGACGTGCAGCGTGGGGCGGTTGGAGTTGTAGATGGCGCCGGGCGGCAAGGGCTCGCCCGGTTCGGCCAGTTCGTCGCCGGTCGACAGCAGGGCGACCCGCATGCGCCGCCGCACCGGCAACTGCGCCAGACCTACCGAGGCCGCCACACCGAGTTCGGCGGCGCCCAGCCGCGCGCCGGCCGGCAGGACTTCCGCGCCAGGGGCAATGTCTTCCCCGGCGCGCCGGATATGCTCCCCAGATTTCGGCACATGGTTAACGACGACCCGGCCATGATCATCGAGGATGCAATGTTCCTGGATCACCACGGCATCTGCGCCCGCGGGGATCGGCGCGCCGGTGAAAATACGCGCAGCCGTGCCGGGCAGCAGGGCATGGCCGACTTTTCCCGCCGGGATGCGCTGCTCGATGGGCAGGCTGACGCCCGCTGTGGCGATATCGGCGCAGCGCACGGCGTAACCATCCATCGCACTGTTGTCGAGAGGAGGTACGGCAATGGTCGAGATTTGCGCCGCGGCGAGAATGCGCCCACGCGCTTCGATCAGGCCGACCGTCTCGATTTCCTCGACGGGCACAGCCGCCGCCAGCAGTTGCTCAAGCGCTTGTTCGTATGTCAGCATGGCATTTCCAGATACTTGAGGATGAATGTGGCGATGGCATCCACGTCGTTGAGGTCGAGACGGGGCAACGGGCAAGCAACCGCGGCATCGGTCGCTACCGCAATCACGCTCGGATTTTCCGGCCAGATCGGCGGCTTGCCGTGCGCCGGTCGGTGCACTTCCAGCTTGGGGATGGCGGTTTGCTTGAATCCTTCGATCAACACCAGATCGCAGGGCGAGAGTACGGCCAGTTGATCTTGCAGGGAAGGTTCGGGCTGGCCATGCAGTTCATGCATCAGCACCCAGCGCGTATCGCAGGTCAGCAGCACCTCGCCGGCACCGGCGGCGCGATGGCGGTAAGAGTCCTTGCCCGGATGGTCGACATCGAAATTGTGGTGGGTGTGCTTGATCAGCGAAACCGACAGGCCACGCGCCTTGAAGCGTGGAATCAATTGTTCGATCAGGGTGGTTTTTCCCGCACCGGAATAACCGGCAAAACCGAAAGTCTTCAAGATGCGCTTACTCCAAGGACAGGTGCGAAACCTCCGCCGGGGGTACGCAGATTTGCTGTCTGGCCTTGCCAGAGTCGGGCGGAGACGAGTTGGACCGCACCACTGTAGACGAAGTTGCGCAGGTCGACCTTGAGCTCGGTCATTTCTCCGCCCACTTCGATCTTGCGCAGCGAGGGCGGCGCCAGCGCCTGTGCAACGTATATTCCCTGCAGTACCTCGTCAAAAACACGCTTGGTGATCTTGTCGCCGCGGTAGGCGGCTTTCGAGGCGTACCCCGTCGCGGGCTTGAAGAACAGTTGTTTGCGTCTCGCCCAGAAATCAGCGGCACGTTCCGGCGTGACCAGTTCGGTGCGCGGTATGGCGGACAACAACAACGCCCGCGTTTCGGCAGCGACGCCCCAGCTTTCAAGCAGGCCGGCGTCGGTCAGCGCGCAGAGGTTGCGCTTGTCGGCGTACAGGGCATGGGCGTAAGGGTGCGGAGTGACCACGGCGACGTCGCGCAGGATGGCTTCACGCAGGACGGCGTGGGCATTCTCGGTAAGGTCGAAATCGGTGAGCCGGTTGTACACCAGGTCGACACGGGTTTCGCCGTCGCCGCACGACAACCACAGTCCGCCGTGGCAGAGCATCAGCTCGCGCGGGTCGCAGATCAGCGCCTGCAGGCCGTGACGCTCGAACAGGCGGCGGAACAGTTCGAATTCCGGTTGCAGATACTGGCCGGCCGGATCGTCGTCGACGATGGCGATGGTGGAGAGGGGTGCATCACCGCGTTCCAGCCGCCACTCGTTGCGGAACATCTCGATGAACATTTCCGCCGGATCGCGGCGGGCCAGTTCGCCCGGCAGCACGATCTTGCCGGCCTCGGCGGCCGGGCAACAGCTGCGCTGGGCGTGGGCAAGGATGGCGTTGAGCAGCCCCCCGCCGGCATTGGTGTTGATCTCGATGAGTTGCGGGCCATCGGCGCTCATGTGAAAGTCGTAGCCGAAAAACACGCTTTGCGCCCGGGGTTCCGGGAAGGCGATGCGCGCAATCCCGATGTGCTGGCGATAGGCCGGCAGCGCCGTCACCTGTTCGATGGCGGCGATCACTTCAGCCATGCGGGCGAGGTCGCGCGCGCCGACAAACACGGTCACGTCCGAAAACATGTGCGGCCGCGGGGCAATCACGGTGTCCCAGAAGCCGGGCGCCTCGTGTTCGAGCGCGGTGCGCAGGGCATCCCGATCCAGCGACTGGCAGACGCAGCCACTATTCAAGCTTTCGGCCAGGTTTCGGCAATTGGTCATCAAACAAGCTCCGCCTCAAAAAAAGCCTCGACATCGGCCAGTTCGCGGCTGCGCCGCATCGGCGGCAAGGACTGCCAGATGCGCCGGCCATAGGATTTGCCGATCAGCCGCGGGTCGCACACCATCAACACGCCACGGTCGACCTCGTCGCGGATCAGGCGCCCGGCGCCCTGTTTCATGCTGATGACGGCACGCGGCAACTGTACCTCGAAAAATGCATTGCGGCCCTGCTGTTTCAGGCTGTCGATGCGCGCCGCCAGCACCGGATCGTCCGGCGGGGCGAACGGCAGCTTGTCGATCACCACCAGCGACAGCGCCGCGCCGCGCACATCGACGCCTTCCCAGAAACTCTGGCTGGCCACCAGCACGGCATTGCCGAGTTGGCGAAAGCGATCGAGCAGTTCCGACTTCGAGCATTCGCCTTGCAGCAGCAGCGGCATCTCGGCGCCGGCCTCAGCAATCCGGGTGGCCAGCAACTCATGGATGCGGCGCATGGCGCGCAGCGAGGTGCACAGCACGAAGGCGCCGCCGCGCGCTGCGCTTGACGCGCGAATGACCGGCCAGGCGGCTTCGACCACTGCTTCCGAGTAATCGGGATGGTTCGGTTCGGGCAAGCCCTGCGGACAATACAACAAGGCATTCGCCTGGTAGTCGAAGGGGCTGTCCCAGCGGCCCGTGGTCGCCTCGCTCAAGCCCAGCGCCTGCTGGTAATGGCTGAAGTCGTTGCCGACCGCGAGCGTCGCCGAGGTGAAGATCCAGGCGCGTGGATGGCCTTCCAACTGGCGGCGGAAAATGTTGGCCACCGACAACGGGGTGCGATTCAGGGTCACCGCATAGCTGCCGACCTCGACCCAGCGTACATAAATTTCTTCTTCGTTACCGTGAAAGTCGCGCAGCGACTCACTACGCTCCCCTCCCCCCTCGCGGGGGAGGGGTTGGGGGAGAGGGGGGTTCGCCGTACTCGCTACTGGGCATTTCATCCCACCAGCGCCGACTTTCTGGTTCTGCCAATGCCGCAATTGATAAATGGTTTCGCCGCAGCGCCGCAGGCAGTTGGCGAGGCCTTCGGAGCGCCCGGCCTGGCTTTCGATGTGTTTGTTCAACTCGTCCAGCGTGCCCTGCAATTCCGCCAGCGCCGCCACCGCCGCCGTGTGCGTTTGCCACTGGGCGAACGACAGGCGCATGCCTTCGTGCTTGAAGGCCAGGCGCAGATCCTTGGTGGCTTTTTCCAGCGTGCGCGCGGCGTCCTGCAGGGGCGGGTAGTCCTTGGCGGCGGCGATGCCCTCGAGCTTGGTGTCATGCGCCAGGTCGAGCAACTGGCCGGTGCCGATGGCCTCGCCGAAGAACAGGCCGGCGACCTCTGGCAACTGGTGGGCTTCGTCGAAAATGACGGTGTTGCAGGCCGGCAGCAGTTCGCCCATGCCATCGTCCTTGAGCATGACATCGGCGAAGAACAGATGGTGGTTCACCACCACCACATCGGCGGCCAGCGCCTCGCGGCGGGCGGCCACCACAAAGCATTCCTTGACGTAGGTGCATTCCTGGCCGAGGCAGTTGTCGCGCGTCGAGGTGGCCAGCGGCCAGGCACCGGAATCGTCGGGCACGTCGCGGCATTCGGCCTTGTCGCCGCTCGCCGTCGCCTTGGCGAAGCGGGCGATGGCATTCAGGTGGATGACTTCGGCGCGCGAATTGAGTCTTCCGCCGGCCAGCGCCCGTTCGAGGTGATACGGGCAGACGTAATTCGCGCGACCCTTCAGCAGCGCCACCGTCGCCGGCACGCCGAGCGCGTCGCGCACCGTCGGCAGGTCGCGGTTGAAGAGCTGGTCCTGCAGGGTTTTTGTGCCGGTGGAAATGATCACCTTGCCGCCGGACAACAGCGCGGGGGCCAGATAGGCAAAGGTCTTGCCGGTGCCGGTACCCGCCTCGGCGATCAGCAGCCGGTTGGCTTCGATGGCCTCGAACACCTGACGCGCCATGGCCACCTGCTGATCGCGCATGCGGTAACCGTCAATGGCCCGCGCAAGCGGTCCATCGGCAGCGAAGAGGCGTTCCAGGTCAGGTTTGGCAGGCATGGCGGGCGCGGCATGGTAGCACGCGACATCTCAACCCTATTCGGCCAATAAACGCCGTCCAGCCAGCGCCGACTATTATAAAAACCACCTTATTCAGTAGCCTTGCCGCCGGGCCGCCCCAAGGCAAGGCGGCACGCGGCGCCAGCCGCAAACCGCTCCCAAGCACGAACGGGGGCTCCCCGTAACAAACGAGCAGAGCGAGTCAACAGTCACCCCTCCCGCGAGGGAGGGGTCGGGGGAGGGCGGGCCAACAGTTAAACTTCCAAGTGCTGGTAGAGAACAGTGGAAAGATACCGTTCGCCAAACGACGGAATGATGACGACGATCAGTTTGCCGGCGCTCTCCGGACGCCTGGCGACTTCGAGCGCGGCCCACACCGCCGCGCCGGAGGAGATGCCGACCAGCAGGCCTTCTTCGGTCGCCATGCGGCGTGCGGTCGTCAGCGCGTCGTCGTTCTTCACGCGGATGGTCTCGTCATAGATCTTGGTGTTGAGGATGGCCGGCACGAACCCGGCGCCGATGCCTTGGATCGGGTGCGGGCCGCGCTGGCCGCCGGACAGCACCGGACTGGCATCGGGCTCGACGGCGATGATCTTGACCTGCTTCCTGGCCTTCAGCACCTCGCCGACGCCGGTGACCGTGCCGCCGGTGCCTACGCCGGAGATGAAGATATCGACCTGGCCATCGGTGTCGCGCCAGATTTCCTCGGCCGTGGTCTTGCGATGGATGTCCGGGTTCGCCGGGTTCTCGAACTGCTGCGGGATGAAGTAGCGCGCATCCGCTGTTGCCATCTCCTCGGCCTTCCTGATTGCGCCGGGCATGCCTTCCGGCCCGGGCGTGAGGATCAGTTCGGCGCCGTAGGCCTTGAGCAACAGTTTGCGCTCGCGACTCATGGTTTCGGGCATGACGAAGGCTGCTTTGTAGCCGCGCGCCGCGCAGACCATCGCCAGGCCGATGCCGGTGTTGCCCGAGGTCGGTTCGAGAATGATGGTGTCGGGCTTGATCTTGCCGGCCTTCTCGGCGGCATCGATCATCGCCATGGCGATGCGGTCCTTGACGCTCCCCGCCGGGTTGAAGAATTCAAGCTTCAGCGCGATCGTCGCGCTATTGCCGGCATTCATGCGGTTGAGGCGAACCAGCGGCGTGTTGCCGATCAGTTCGATGATATCGTTCGCGATTTGCATGGCGGGTCTCCTGCCTTTTATGATTGATCTATATAATGAATTCAATCGCGCAATTTATCAACCATGTCAGCAAAATACGTAGAGGACAATAATGAAAATCGAAACCCTGGCAGTCCATGGCGGCTACAGCCCCGACCCCACCACCAAGGCCGTAGCGGTGCCGATTTATCAGACTACCTCGTACGCTTTCGACGATACCCAGCATGGTGCCGACCTGTTCGACCTGAAGGTGCAGGGCTACATCTACACACGTATCATGAATCCGACCACCGATGTGCTCGAAAAGCGCATGGCCGCGCTGGAAGGTGGCGTCGGTGCGCTGGGGGTGGCTTCGGGTCAGGCGGCGATCACTTATGCCATCCAGACCATCGCCGAGGCCGGCGACAACATCGTTTCGGTCGGCACGCTGTACGGCGGCACCTACAACCTGTTCGCCCACACCCTGCCGCAATATGGCATCGAGACACGCTTCGCCGACTATCGCGACCCCGCCAGCTTCAAACCGCTCATCGATGCGCGCACCAAGGCGATCTATTGCGAGTCGGTCGGCAACCCGCTTGGCAACATCATCGACCTCGCGGCCCTGGCCGAAGTGGCCCACGCCGCCGGGGTGCCGCTGATAGTTGACAACACCGTGCCGACACCCTATCTGTGCCGCCCCTTCGAATATGGCGCCGACATCGTCGTGCATTCGCTGACCAAGTATCTGGGCGGTCACGGCACCAGCATCGGCGGCGTCATTGTCGATTCCGGCAAGTTTCCCTGGGCCGATCACAAGGAGCGTTTCAAGCGCCTCAATACCCCCGACGTTTCCTACCACGGCGTCGTGTATACCGAAGCCCTCGGCCCCGCCGCCTACATTGGCCGGGCGCGCGTGGTGCCATTGAGAAACATGGGCGCGGCGATTTCGCCCTTCAACAGTTTCCTGATCCTGCAGGGCATCGAGACGCTGGCCGTGCGCATGGACCGCATCTGTGAAAACACGCAGGCCGTGGCGCAATATCTCAAAACCCACCCGAAGGTTGGCTGGGTCAACTACGCCGGACTGCCCGACCATCGCGAACACGCGCTGGCGCAGAAGTACATGGGCGGCCGCGCCTCGGGCATCCTCACCTTCGGCGTTCAGGACGGCGCTGCCGGCGGAGCCCGTTTCCAGGATGCGCTGAAGCTCATCACCCGTCTCGTCAATATCGGCGACGCCAAGAGCCTCGCCTGCCACCCGGCCTCGACCACCCACCGGCAACTCTCTCCCGCCGAACTGGCCAAGGCCGGCGTGTCGGAAGACATGGTGCGGCTGTCGATCGGCCTCGAGCATATCGACGATATCAAGGCCGATCTGGAACAGGCGCTCGCGGCAGTATGAAGAAGCTGTCCCTGGACAAAATCCTGCAAACGCAGGGCTTTGGCACACGCCGCGAGTGTCGCAACCTGATTCTTCACGGCGCGATAAGCATTGCCGACGAGGTAGTGACGGATTTTCAAATGACGCCGGATACCGCCAACCTCGACTTTACGGTCGATGGCGAATCCTGGCACTACCGCGAACACGTCTATATCGCCCTCAACAAGCCCGCCGGCGTCGAATGCTCGCGCCGGCCGGCGGTTCATCGTGGCGTGCTGAGTTTGCTGCCGGATCAATTCACCACGCGCGACGTGCAGCCCGTCGGCCGGCTCGACCATGACACTACCGGCCTGCTGCTGCTTTCCGACGACGGCAGCTTCATCCACGCCCAGTCGTCACCCAAACGCCATGTGACGAAAACCTATGTCGCGACCACGCAGGACCCGGTGACGCCGGAACTCGTGGCGCAACTGCAAGCCGGCGTGAAACTGGTCGACGAGACCGCGCCGCTGGCGGCACGGGCACGCCAACTGGATAGCCACCAGATCGAAATCATCCTCGACCAGGGCAAATACCATCAGGTCCGGCGCATGCTCGCCGCCGCCGGCCACCATTGCGTGGCGCTGCAGCGCACGGCCATCGGTGGGGTGACGCTGGAGAGTCTGGGTCTGGCGGAGGGCGCGTGGTGCTATCTCGATGATGCGCAGATGATCTTGCTGGCCGCGGGTTGACCATGATGCGCATATAATGCGCATCATGATGGGGCATCAAGGAGAGTCGACATGAAAGCTGCCTACAACACGGCAGCGCGGAAGCGTCCGGTAAATTTGACACTGAATGAAGATCTGGTCGCTCAGGCGCGCGGACTGACCCATAACCTTTCCGGGGTAGTCGAGTCGCTCCTGGCCGAATATGTCGAGCAGGAACGTCAGCAACACAGCGCCAGGGCGGCAGCGCTCAGGTCGACCATTGCAACCTGGAACGACTTCAGTGCCCGGCATGGTTCATTTGCCGACGAATATTCGACGCTCTGATCCGTGGCTCAATTCGACGTCCATCGCAATACCGGAAAACAACGGGATACGATTCCCTATGTGGTGCTCGTCCAATCAGCCTTGTATGACAACTATCGCCGCCGCGTGGTGGTGCCTCTGGTACTCAAATCGGTGTTGGGGAAGATTGGCAATCCGCGTTTCAATCCCACCTTCAAGATCGAGAAGCGCTCCGTCGTCCTGCACCCGCTGGAAATCGTCTCGATTCCCGGTGAGCAACTCGGCGAACTTGTCGAATCTCTGAGCAAGGAAGGTAATCGCATCATGGATGCTCTGGATGAACTACTCACGCAAGCCTGGGGATAGGGCCAAAAGTCGGCGCTGGCGATACGGCGCAGCCACATGACAGAACACACTTCCTTGCTCGAACCCTCACCCTGGATCGCCCGTTTCGCCCCGCTGATCCCGGCGGGGAGCGATGTGCTCGACCTCGCCTGCGGCAGCGGACGCCATGCGCGCCTGCTGGCCGGCATGGGGCAGCGGGTCGAGGCGGTGGATCGCGCTGCGGAAGCACTCGCCGCGCTGGCCGGGATCGAGGGCATCGAGACGCGCTGCGCCGATCTCGAAGGCGGTCCCTGGCCGTATTACGGACGCGGTTTCGATGCCATCGTGGTGAGCAATTATCTGCACCGGCCGCTGCTGCCCAACCTGTTCGGCTGCCTGAACGAAGGCGGCTTGCTGATCTATGAAACCTTCATGGTCGGCAACGAACGCTTCGGCAAGCCGAGCAATCCGGCCTACCTGCTGCGTTCGGGCGAACTGCTCGATCTGGTGAGGAATCGCCTGCGGGTGCTGGCCTTCGAGCAGGGCGAGGTTGCAGAACCACGGCCGGCAGTCATCCAGCACATCGTCGCGCGGCGCGGCAGCGTTCTGCGGATTCCTTAACCGGCGAGGATTTGCGCGGCGATATTCTCAATCGCCGCCGGGCCGAGTTCAGCGGCAACCAACGGGGCGGCGTCGCCGAAGTCGCGATAATTTCTTTCCTGCGAACGCTGGTAGAGCGGGTCGTAATGCTGTTCGAGCAGTTCCTCGACGAGCGTGCGAAATTCTCCCGCCTCGACCAGGGCCGTCCAGCGTGCCAGGGTTTCGTTGCTTTGCAGGCCGCGCAGGTGGCCGAGTTGTTCGATCAGCCAGGTCGGCCGGGTGATGAAGTAATCGTAGTCGCGCAACAGAAAGTCGGCTCTGGCGGGACGGCGCGCCTCGACGCGCAGGCAGGGTGCGGCCCGAATGGCGGCGATCACGGCGTCGGGCAACTGCAACACGCCGATGCGGCGGCTTTCGGCTTCGACAAATACGGGGTGGCTGGTATCGAAGCCCGAGAGTGCCGCGAACAATTTCGACTCGAACATCTTTTGCGCCGGTTGCGCTGCATCGGGCAGACGACCGAGCACCGACCCCTTGTGGGCGGCGAGCTCTTCCAGATGCAGCACCTGCGCGCCCTGGCGTGCCAGTGCTTCGAGGATGCGGCTCTTGGCGCTGCCGGTGGGGCCGGAAATGACCTTGAAGGCGAAGCGCTGCGGCAATACGGCCAGTTCGGCCACCACATGACGGCGCCAGGCCTTGTAGCCGCCATCGAGCCGGTGGGCATCCCAGCCGATTTCGCGCAGGATGTGGACGAAAGCGCCGGAGCGCTTGCCGCCGCGCCAGCAATAGACCAGCGGCCGCCAGCTTTTGGGTTTGTCGAGAAAGCGCTGCTCGATGTGGTCGGCGATATTGCGGGCAACCAGCGCAGCGCCGACCTTCTTGGCCTCGAACGCGGATACCTGCTTGTAGAGCGTGCCGACGCGGATGCGTTGCTCGTCCGACAACACCGGGCAACTGGTGGCGCCGGGCAAATGATCCTCGGCGAACTCGCCCGGCGAACGTGCATCGAGGATGGCATCGAATTCCGCCAGTTGTGCTACCGTTGCCACCCCTTTTGTCAGCCGTTCAGACATTGTCATCATGAAAAAGATCAGATTGACCGAATTTTCTCACGGCGGCGGCTGCGGCTGCAAAATTGCGCCGGCTGTCTTGTCCCGCCTGCTGGCCGAATCGCCGCTGCGGACATTGCCGGCGGACTTGCTGGTCGGCGTCGAAACCGCCGACGATGCGGCGGTGTATCGCTTCAACGACACGCAGGCGGTGGTGGCGACCACCGATTTCTTCACGCCGATCGTCGATGACCCCTTCGACTTCGGCCGCATCGCCGCCACCAACGCGCTGTCCGATGTGTATGCCATGGGCGGTACGCCGATCTTCGCGCTGGCCATTGTCGGCATGCCGCTCGACAAGTTGCCGGAAGAGGTGATCCGGCAGATTCTCGCCGGCGGCGAATCCGTCTGTGCGGCGGCGGGCATTCCCATCGCCGGTGGCCATTCCATCGATGTGCTGGAACCGATCTATGGCCTGGTCGGCATCGGCATCGTCCATCCGGCGCACCTGAAGAGAAATGCCGGGGCCAAGGACGGTGACGTGCTGATCCTCGGCAAGCCGCTCGGCATCGGCATTTTGTCGGGAGCCCTGAAAAAGGGGCTGCTATCCGACGCGGGCTATGCCGAGATGTTGCGCTGGACGACGAAGCTGAACACGGTCGGCCCGCGGATCGCCAAAATGTCCGGTGTGCACGCGGTGACGGATGTCACCGGCTTTGGTCTGGCCGGGCATCTGCTCGAAATCTGTCGTGGTTCGCAACTGTCGGCGCAGGTGGAATTCAATCGCCTGCCCCTCATCGAAGAAGCGGTCACGCACGTGCGCGCCGGCATTTCCACCGGGGCGTCGAGCCGCAACTGGTCGAGCTACGGCCCGTCGGTGCAACTCGCGCCGGCACTGGAAGAATGGCAGCAAAAGATGATGACCGATCCACAGACCAGCGGCGGACTGCTGGTGGCCTGTGCGCCGGAAAGTGTCGCCGCGGTGCTGGCTGCTTTCCATGCCGATGGCTTTGCCCCGGCGGCGGTGATCGGTTCGCTGCAGGCCGGCGAACCGCTACTCAGCGTGGGTTAACGTGCGCTCGCCCAGGGGCTCCCTTGGTGAGCAGGGGTTTGAGGCCGGTCCAGACGTGATCGAGAATCTTCGGCTGCGCGGCGGCAGTCGGGTGCAGCCGGTCGGCCTGATAGGCGGCATCGTCCAGAGCGATGGGTTCGAGCAGGAAGGGTAGCAGTGCGGTTTTTTCCTGCTTGGCCACCGTCCCGAACAGCGCGGCAAAGTCGCGTGTGTAGCCTGGCCCATAGTTGGGCGGCAGGCGCATGCCCACCAGCAGGATGCGCGCGCCAGTCGCCTTGGCCGCGCGCACCATCTGCGTCAAATTGGCGCGCGATTCGGCCAGCGGCAGGCCACGCAAACCGTCATTGGCGCCCAGGGCTAGAATGACGACTGCCGGGCGGTGGCGTTCCAGCACGGCGGGCAGGCGGGTGCGGCCACCCGCCGTGGTTTCGCCGCTGATGCTGGCATTGATAACGCTGTAGGGCAGTTTTTCCCGCTGCAGCCGTTCTGCCAGCAAGGCCGGCCAGCTTTGATTCACGGCGATGCCGTAGCCAGCGGACAGGCTGTCGCCGAATACCAGCACGTTGTCGGCAGCGCTGACGCTGCGACTGCCGACGAGCAGCAGGAACAACAGGGTGGATAATCGGGCCATGACTGAAATAGTTTTGCAGGTTGAAGGGCTGGGCAAGGACGTCACCAGTGGCACCAATGCCACCGGCGGCGACCGCATATTGACGATTCTGCACGAGATCGATTTCACCGTGCTGGCGGGTGAGGCGGTTGCCATCGTCGGCGCATCGGGTTCCGGCAAGTCTACCCTGCTTGGCCTGCTGGCCGGACTCGACCTGCCGACCCGCGGCCGGGTGCAACTGGCCGGCCACGACCTGGCCACGCTGGACGAGGACGGGCGCGCCGCCCTGCGTGGCCGCGAACTGGGCTTCGTGTTCCAGTCGTTTCATCTGCTCGCGGCACTGACGGCGCTCGAAAACGTCATGCTGCCGCTGGAACTGCTGGGCAGCCAGTTTGCGCCCGACCCCAGAACCGTCGCCGAGGCCATGCTGGCGCGCGTCGGCCTGGCGGATCGTCTCGGCCATTATCCCAAACACCTGTCCGGCGGCGAGCAACAGCGCGTGGCCCTGGCCCGCGCCTTCGCGGTGAGCCCGCGCCTGCTGCTGGCCGACGAACCGACCGGCAACCTCGATGCCGCCACCGGCCAGCAGGTGATCGACCTGATGTTCGAGATGAATGCCGAGCAGGGCACAACCCTGATTCTCGTCACGCACGATGAATTGCTGGCACGCCGTTGCGGACGGGCCATCCGTCTTGCCGCGGGGCGGCTGGTTTAGCCGGAACTATTCGTTCGCCCCGCAGGCTGCAGCGTGCGCACGGCGGCGGCGCGGGCTTCGATTTCCTCATCCGGCCGGTCCGCGCGGAGCGCTGCCTCCAGCCTGTCCGCCCATGCCCCCAACTAAAATTACCGCTCAAGCCTGAGTCAAGGAGCAATATGTTTGTCGGAAAACTTTACACATTTCTCTTCATGCGCTTCTGTCGATAAAAAACAACTCATTAAATCAATTGGATAAACAACTAGCACGATTATTGCTTATTCCTTGTCAGAGTGAATGTCAAGGATGGTAATGCAGTTCTTGAACCAGTGCTTTTACTTTCGCTGTCCGTATATGTTGATAAGGTTGTTTTCTCTGCAATCCGGGTGAAACCTCTGATCCAAAACGAATAATCATTTAGGAGTGTACAAAATGACCACCCAAAAAAACTTGTCGATCCTCTCATTGGCCGTGATCAGTGTGCTTTACGGCGCCTCCCCGGCATGGGCCACACCATATCTGGGTTCGGCGCAGAGCTTCGCGGTGCTGGGTGCTTCGACGGTAACCAACACCGGCTCAACCACCCTGTGGGGAGATCTGGGCCTCTACCCGGGTACTTCTATCACCGGCTTGGGGAGCATTTCACTGACAGGGGCAATACACCAGACTGATGCGGTTGCGCAACAGGCTCAGGTTGATGCTCTCAATGCATACAACACGCTCGCCAGTCTGTCGGTTACCCAGACACTGACGGGTCAGGATCTGGGTGGAATGACGCTCAGCCCCGGTGTCTATTTCTTTCAGACATCGGCTCAATTGACGGGAGCGCTGACTCTCGACCTTTCGAGCGATCCCGATGGAGATTTCATTTTCCAGATCGGGACAGCGCTCACGACGGGCAGCGGCGCTTCAGTTAACGTCATCGGAGGAAATACGCTTAGCGAACTTAGCGGCGTGTATTGGCTGATGGGCGTCACTGGCGGGTCCGGCACCGGGTCGGCGACCCTCGGTTCGAGTACCGTGTTTGCCGGAAATATTCTCGCGCTTGACAGTATCACCATGGTTAGCACCTCGAAGATTCTTTGCGGCAGGGCCATCGCGCTGAATGCTGCGGTGACCATGGATACCAATACCATCTCCAACGATTGCATCGACTACACGACCGACACTAACGACACTACCCGTAGCGACTACGGCAGCGTCGGTTTCAGTGGTGGCAGCAACGGTGGTGGTAATGGGACCGTACCCGAGCCGACCACGCTGGCGTTGCTGGGACTCGGACTCTTGGGACTCGGAATGCGGCGCCGTCGGCACGCTTGAGGTAAACAGGGAGCCACGACAAGGCCCTGCTTCAAAATAGGGGGCCGAGTCAAACTTAGGGTCGCAGACGAGAGTCCACGCGCAAACCGACAAAAGCACACGGATTCAGGTTTGCGGTATGTTGTTCGCGATCCTGCTGATGTCATCAAGATCAGGAAAACACGGCAGGATCTGATTTTCCCCTACGAAAATTTTGTGCGTTCGTATGGCTCGACGCGAGAACCGTGCGCAGTGCTACGCCGTTCCTGATCACCCCCTCGATGGTGGTCGGATAGATTCCTGTCACATGGTCGCCGGCGGGCCAGACATTGGCGCAGCCAGTAGTCATTTGACATTCCAGGAAGCCTTGCGAATGGGCGCACCGCGGTTGCGCGTCAAGCGCGGCGCGACGCCGGCCCGCGGCTGTGGGAGAATCAATCGGCCGGACAGTACGGCTGTCCTTTTGAACTACTTGGAGGAGTCACCATGAGCGGACCCGTTGATCCCCATCTCTACCTTCAGCAAATCGCCGTGCGCATGAAGGATTTGACCGACCGCAAGGAAATGGAAACCGTGCTGGACGAGCTCGAATATCTGTATGACATCATCGATCCGGCAATGCAGGACGGCGCCGAAAACCTGATGGCCCAACTGCGCAAGAAGCTGGGACTCGGCGTTTGAGCGAGGCGCGCTGTCATGCCTTGCGGAGGATCAACCCCTTCCTCGGCGTGACGCAGGTGGTTGAAACCGCCGCCGCACGTGCGCTGTCTGTCGATGGCGTGAATTGGGAGCTCCAGTTGCAAGCCGTTGTGCCGGTGGGCTGGGGCTACCTGAATCGCGGCCAGGTGGCAACCAGCTATTGCCGTTATGCCGTCTGGTCAGCGGCGGATGGCCTGACCTGCTCTCCGTTGCCGCCGCAGTTTGTGCGCAGCAAGGCCGACGCGGCAGTTGCCGGCTTGATCGAGGCGGTTGTTGCTGCCTTGCCACGGCTGCCATTTGCCCTGGCGGATTGCGTCGAAGGCTGGCTCATTGACGTGCACAACCGCAAGCCGCTGGCACTGCTGGGCAGCCGCCTGGTGAATGCGCCATTGCCCGAGCGCAGCCGACGGCGCTGGTTCGCTGCGCTGAGCGATGCGCCGGGCACGATGCCAGCCGACTTCGCCAGCCTGGAGACGGTGATCGGCAAGCTGGCCCTGGCCGAGGTCGTCTGGATCAAGCGTGCGGACGATGGCTCGGGCTGCGCCATCGATGCTCATGGCCAGCCGCTGGCGCAGCGTTTCGATGCGGCTGACTTTCCGGAACTGCTGCTTGAACTGCCACCGGGCCGCGCGGATGAAGAGATCGTCCGGCTCGAAAACTATCGGGCGTGGCTCGCGCCACGATTGCTGATGCTGCCGCTGCTGTCGGCAACACGGGCCCGGCTGGAAGTTGCCGCTGCGCGTCAGCCGACCGAAGTGGCCCATTTCTTCCGGCTCTATCCCGCGGTGGCCGATCCGGCGTTGCTCAATGCCTTGCGGGTGCAGGCGCAACTGATCGCGTGTGCTTGAGGGGGTGGTAACCAATTAACGTGAAATACGCAGTTTGACGCCAGGTGATCCCACGAGCGTAGCGAGCAAACTTCGACCCCCGCCCCGGGGCGGCGGCTGGGGGTGGGGGGCCATGGGAAGGGGCTGACTTTCATGATGCGGGGTGATGTTTCACGCATCATGAAAGTTAGCCGATGATGGCGTGTGCCGCTGCAACGCCGCTGCGTATCGCGCCTTCGAGCGTGGCCGGGTAGTCTCCGGCCACATAATCGCCGGCAAGCCAGACGTTGGCGCAGGCCGTGACGGTGGGCGGGCGTTGCATACCGGGCGTGCAGGCAAAGGTGGCGCGCTTTTCCTCGATAACCCAACTGCGTTGCGATGCCGGCAGGCCGGGCAGCAGGCGGGCGATTTCGCCATGGATGGCGGCTGCCAGTGCGCTGTGGTCGAGTGCCTGGTGCGGACCGTCGCCGCTGATGACGGCTGCAATGAGGCCATGCTGGCCGCACAGCGCACCACGGTCGAACAGCCATTGGGCGTGGCCGGCGGTGCTGCCGACCATCGCGAACGGCAGGCGCACCGTTGTCGGGTAGGCGAGATAGACGGTGAAGATGGGCTGCCAGGTGAAACTTGCGACCTGCTCGATGAGCGAGGCCAGTCTTGCGTGGGGCGCCAGCAGCTTGGGGAGATGGTAGGGCGCGACCGCCAGAATCAGGTGGTCGTAGAGGCCATGTGTTTCCTGGCCTGACGCCGTCCAGGTGTCACCGTCTTTTTCAATTGCCGTGATGCGCGTCGAGCGCAGCACCCGGCCGCCGTGCGCTGCGATGTAGCGTGCCGCGGGTTCCGGGAACAACTGCGAAAAATCAGTGGCCGGCAGCAGCAGATCGGAGGCGGCGCGCTCGGCGGCAAGGCTGTCGCGCAGTACGTTGAGAAACACCTGTGCCGAGGCGCTGGCGACGGGGGTGTTGAGCGCGGCGAGGCAGAGCGGCTCCCACAACAGGCGGCGCACGCGCCGCGGCTGATTGGCGATGAGCTGTTTGGCGCTGATGTCGCGCGGCAGGTGGAAGCGGCATTTCTTGAGTGCGCGCATGAAACGGATGGCCGCGAACTTTTCGCTGAACGAGAGACCTTGTGCAGACAGCAGCGCCCAGGCCAAATGCAGCGGGGCAGGCAGGCGCGGCGCGGAAATCTTTACCTGACCAGGAAATTCGAGGTGCAGGTTTTCGCGTTTGAGCTTGCTTGACGCCGTCCCGCCGGCGCCGACTTTTTCCATCAGCCGCAAGGTCTCGCGGTAGGCGCCGACGAGGATGTGGGCGCCGTTGTCGACGGTCAGGCCGCTCATTTCATCTTTAAGTTCAACCGCGCGGGCGCGTCCGCCGAGGGTGCGCGAGGCTTCGAAGACATCGACCTTGCTTCCGGCGGCGGCGAGTTCGACGGCAGCGGCCAGCCCCGCATAGCCCGCGCCGATGACTGCTACACGCTGAACCATGTCTTGACTGCCAGCCACAGCTTGCGTGCGGGCGGTAGCGAGGTGCGGCGGTCGAGCACCAGAAAGCCATCCCTCTCGATTTCGTCGAGCAGCTTCTGGTAGATGGCGGCCATCATCAGCCCGGCGCGCTGGGTCTTGCGGTCGGCGGCGGGCAGTTGGGCGTGGGCGCGCGCGTAATGTTCGCGTGCGCGCCCGGCCTGGAATTGCATCAGGGCCTTGAATTCCGGGCTGTGCCGGCTTTGCAGGATGTCCCGCACGCTGACGCCGAAGCGCTCCAGTTCATCTTGCGGCAGATAGATGCGGTCGCGGCGGGCATCTTCGCCGACATCGCGGATGATGTTGGTGAGTTGAAAGGCCAGTCCGAGGGTGTGCGCATATTTCAGGGTATGCCTGTCGCTGTAGCCGAAAATTTCGGCAGAGAGCAGGCCGACCACGCCGGCGACGCGGTGGCAATACAGTTGCAGGGCCTTGAAGTCGGCATAGCGTGTCTGTTCAAGGTCCATCTGCATGCCGTCGATGATCTCGCCGAGTTGTTCCATCGGCAGGTCGAAATGTTCGCGTGCGCTGGCCAGCGCCTGGATAACCGGGTGGCTGGGCTGGCTGGTCGCGTCAGCGCCCAGGGTGGCCAGTTCGGCACGCCACCAGTCGAGTTTGACGCGGGCGATGGCGGGTTCGCGACATTCATCGACGACATCGTCGACTTCGCGACAGAACGCGTAAAGCGCCGTGATGGCCTGGCGCCGCTTGGGTTCAAGGAAGCGGAAGCTGACGGTGAAACTCGAGCCGCTGGCCCTGGCTTTCTCGGTGCAGTAATCGTCAGGGGTCATGGGCGGAGTGCGCCGATCAGAATGCGCGGCCAGTCGAAGGCGCCCAGCACGGGTCGGCGCTTGAATACGTCGTAGTCGGCCGCTTCGATTTTGTCGAGGAGCGCCAGGCCACCGGCCACGATGGTGCGGATTTCCAGCCCGATGCGGCCGGGCAGGTCATGGCCGAGACTCGCGCCGGACTTCATCAACGCGCGGGCACGGTCGACCTGGAAGCGCAGCAGGGCGCGAAAGTCGGTGCTGGCCGATTGGCTAAATGAGCGGCGCAAAATGCTCTCTTCACTGATGTTAAAGCGCGCCATGTCGTCCTGCGGCAGGTAGATGCGCGGCACCGGCTTGCGCGCATCGACACCGACATCCTGCCAGTGGTTGATGAGTTGCAGGGCCGCACAGATTGCGTCCGAGCGGCGCAGGTTGTCGGGGGTGGCGGCGCCGAACAGGTGCAGCAGCAGGCGGCCGACCGGGTTGGCGGAACGGCGGCAATAGTCCATCAGTTCGTCGAAACTGGCATAGCGGGTTTTCACCACGTCCTGGGCAAAGGCATCGAGCAGATCACGGAATAGTGCGAGGGGCAGCTGATGCTTCTCGATATGCGGGCGGAGGCGCTGAAAAACAGGGTGATTGGTCGCAGCATGTTGCTCAATGCGCTCAAGTTCGTTTCTGTAGCTGTCCAGCAGGCGCAGACGTTCCGTGGCCGGCAAATCGCCTTCATCGGCGAAATCGTCCGCGGTGCGGGCAAAAACATAGATCGCGCCGACCGCCGGGCGCAGCGCCGCCGGCAGCAAGATCGAAGCAACGGGGAAATTCTCATAGTGATCGACGGCCATCGGGCGCCAGTATAGGTGTTAGTTTGTTAAATTCAGCGGTAAAATCGCGTGCTGCGCGAGGGTGGCGGAATTGGTAGACGCACTGGATTTAGGTTCCAGCGGGGCAACCTGTGCGGGTTCGAGTCCCGCCCTTCGCACCAACACGACACCACCTCACTTAATTCACTCAGGCTTCATTCAAGGATTCTTCATGGAAACGACTCAGGACACCACCACCCCGACAACTACTGAGGCAGCCAAGCCCAATCCCTTGGAGCGCCGCATCGATATGAGCGTGGCGATGACCGAGATCGAGCAGGAGGTGGAGCAGCAACTCAAGAAGATTGCCAAGACCACCAAGATGGCGGGTTTCCGCCCCGGCAAGGTGCCGATGAAAATGGTCGCGCAGATGTACGGCGGCCAGGCCCGCTCCGAAGCCCTCGGCGCCGCCATCGAAAAGGCTTTCGGCGCGGCGGTGCGCGAACAGAACCTGCGCGTGGCCGGTCAGCCGCGCATTGAGCCGAAGGAGGCCGCGGACAAGAACCAGATGGCGTTTACTGCAATCTTTGAAGTGTTTCCGGAATTCAAGATTGCCGACGTTGCCGGTCGCGCCATCGAAAAGCCCGTGCTGACGATCGGCGATGCCGAGGTCGACAAGACCATCGAGGTGTTACGCAAGCAGCGCACGACTTACGCCGCTGCCGATCGTGCGGCTGAAAAGGGTGATCGACTGGTGATCGATTTCACCGGCCGAAGGAATGGCGAGACCTTCGATGGCGGTGCGGCGACCGATTATGCGGTTTCCGTCGGCAGCGGCATGATGGTGCCCGATTTCGAGGCTGCCCTGGAAGGGGTGACGGTTGGTCAGGAAAAGGTCTTTGACGCCACCTTCCCAGCGGATTACCACGCCGTCGACCTGGCGGGCAATACCGTGCAATTCACCATTTTGGTAAAAGCGGTTGAAGCCCCGCAATTGCCGGCCGTCGATGCCGACTTTGCCCGCGCGCTGGGGATTGCCGATGGCGATACCGACAAGATGCGTGCCGAAGTGCGCGCCAATCTCGAACGCGAAGTGGCCAAGCGTTTGCGCGCCCGCATCAAGGAGCAGGCGATGAATGCCCTGCTCGAAACCAACCCGATCGATGTGCCGACGGCGATGGTTGACGTCGAGGCACAGCAGATGGCCGACAAGGCACGTCAAGACCTGGAAAGCCGTGGCGCGCAGATGAAGAACATTCCCGTCAATGCCAGCTGGTTTACCGAGCAGGCTGCCAAGCGCGTGCGTCTCGGGCTGATTGTCGCCGAACTGGTCAAGGAGAAGGACCTGCACGTCCAGCCGGCCGATGTGCGGGCCGTGGTCGATGATTTTGCCGCCACCTTCGAGGATCCCCAGGAAGTGGTGCGCTGGTATTACAGCCAGCCGCAGCGGCTGGCCGAGGCCGAGGCGCTGGCGATGGAGAATAATGTGGTTGACTGGGTGCTGGCCAATACCCAGGTCAGCGACAAGGCAATTGCCTTTGACGAATTGATGGGTAATGCGGCATGATGAAGGGGAACTTCCCCCACACACAATCGACCATGACAAATTTAGCCGCACAGATGTCTGAACTGCAGGCCATGACCGAACCCCAGGCGCTGGGCATGGTGCCGATGGTGATCGAGACCAGTGGCCGCGGCGAGCGCGCTTACGATATCTACTCGCGTCTGCTGAAGGAGCGAGTGATCTTCCTGGTGGGTCCCGTGAATGACGTGACAGCCAATTTGATCGTCGCCCAGCTGCTGTTCCTTGAATCGGAAAATCCGGACAAGGAGGTGTATCTCTACATCAACTCTCCCGGTGGTTCGGTAACGGCTGGTTTGGCGATCTACGACACCATGCAGTTCATCAAGCCGGATGTGTCGACCCTCTGCATTGGCCAGGCAGCCTCGATGGGCGCCTTCCTGCTGGCGGCGGGCGCGGCCGGCAAGCGCTATTGCCTGCCGAATTCACGCATGATGATCCATCAGCCGATGGGTGGTTTCCAGGGGCAGGCATCCGATATCGAAATTCACGCCAAGGAAATCCTGTACCTCAAGCAGCGCTTGAATCAAATGCTGGCCAAGCACACCGGCCAGCCAATCGAGCGTATCGAGCGCGACACCGATCGCGACAACTTCCTGTCGGCGGAGGGTGCGGTCGAATTCGGTTTGGCCGACAAAGTACTGTCCAGCCGTGGTGAGGCAAAGGATCAATAAAGATGGCAGACAAGAAAGCCGGTCCCGAAAAGCTGCTCTACTGCTCCTTTTGCGGCAAGAGCCAGCATGAGGTCAAGAAACTGATCGCCGGTCCGTCGGTGTTCATCTGCGATGAATGCATCGATCTGTGCAACGACATCATCAGTGACGACGCCGTTCCCGAAGCGGCCGGCAAGCCGGCATCGCGCGACCTGCCGATTCCGGGTGAAATTCGCGATCAGCTCGACCAGTATGTGATTGGCCAGGGACAGGCGAAAAAAATTCTCGCCGTGGCCGTTTATAACCACTACAAGCGTTTGCGCAGTACGGCCAAGGGGAAGGATGACGTCGAACTCTCCAAGAGCAACATCCTCCTGATCGGCCCGACCGGTTGTGGCAAGACCTTGCTGGCACAGACGCTGGCGCGCATGCTCAACGTTCCATTTGTCATTGCCGATGCGACGACGCTGACCGAGGCCGGCTACGTGGGCGAGGATGTCGAAAACATCATCGCCAAGCTGCTGCAAAAATGTGATTACGATGCGGCAAAAGCCGAGCAGGGCATCATCTACATTGACGAAATCGACAAGATTTCGCGGCGCAGCGAAAACCGTTCGATTACCCGCGACGTGTCCGGCGAGTGCGTGCAGCAGGCGCTGCTCAAGCTGATCGAGGGCACGATTGCCGCCGTGCCGCCGCAGGGCGGGCGCAAGCACCCGAATCAGGATTTCATCCAGGTCGATACCGCCAACATCCTGTTCATCTGTGGCGGTGCCTTCGATGGCATGGACAAGATCATCCAGAACCGTTCGGAAAAATCCGGCATCGGCTTTGGCGCCCTGGTCAAGAGCAAGGAAACCGTCAGCGTCAGCGAGACCCTGGCGCATGTCGAGCCTGACGATCTCGTCAAGTATGGTCTGATTCCCGAACTGATCGGACGTCTGCCGGTCGTGGCGAATCTGACCGAGCTTGACGAAGCTGCGTTGATGCAGATCCTTGTCGAACCCAAAAACGCGCTGCTCAAGCAATACCACAAACTATTTGCGATGGAAGGTGTCGAATTGGAAGTGCGCCCTTCGGCACTGCAGGCAATTGCCAAGAAGGCCGTCAAGCGCAAGACGGGTGCGCGTGGCTTGCGCTCGATCATGGAAAACGTGCTGCTCGACACCATGTTCGAGTTGCCCAGTCTGGCGAACGTGTCTAAAGTAGTGATTGACGAGAACATGATCGAGTCGGGTAGCCAGCCATTGCTGATCTATGCTGATCAGCCCAAGGTTTCCGGCTCCAACTAGTTTGGTCTGATCCTGTTTTTGTTTCGCCTTGCCGCTGCCTGAAAGCGGCTTGAATCCCTTGCTGCTGCCCCCATGTGCAGTTCACGGCTAATCAAGAGAGGAAGCGTCCATGTCTGGCGAACTCGAAGTTTCTAAAGAAAACAATCTGCTGCCACTGCTCCCCTTGCGGGATGTCGTGGTGTTTCCCCACATGGTCATTCCGTTGTTCGTCGGCCGTCCCAAGTCGATCAAGGCGCTTGAATCAGCCATGGTGGCTGGCAAGAATATCCTGCTGGTTGCACAGAAGTCGGCTGCCAAGGATGACCCCGATCCTGCCGATCTGTATGAGATTGGCTGCGTAGCCAGCATTCTGCAGATGCTCAAGCTGCCCGACGGCACCGTCAAAGTGCTGGTCGAAGGCGTGCATCGCGCGCACATTGATCGTGTCGAGGATCGCGATGCGATGTTCGTTGCCGCAGTGACTCCGGTTGCACTCAATGAGCGCGGCAGTCACGAGATCGAGGCAATGCGGCGCACTATCCTGGCGCAGTTCGACCAGTATGTGAAACTGAACAAGAAAATCCCGCCGGAAATCCTCACTTCATTGGCCGGGATCGAGGAAGCGGGGCGTCTGGCAGACACCATTGCCGCGCACCTGCCGATGAAGCTCGAACTCAAGCAGGAGATCCTGGAAATGCTTGGCGTGGATGAGCGCCTTGATAAATTGCTGGGTCAGTTGGAAACCGAACTCGACATCCTGCAGGTCGAAAAGCGCATCCGTGGCCGCGTCAAGCGGCAAATGGAAAAGAGCCAGCGCGAGTATTACCTCAATGAGCAGGTGAAAGCGATCCAGAAGGAACTCGGCGAAGGTGAAGAGGGTGCCGACATCGAGGAAATGGAGAAGAAGATCAAGGCGGCCGGCATGAGCAAGGAAGCCCTGACCAAAGCCAACTCCGAGATGAAGAAACTCAAGCTGATGTCGCCGATGTCAGCAGAAGCTACTGTGGTGCGCAACTACATCGATACGCTGATCGCATTGCCGTGGAAGAAAAAATCCCGCATTTCCAAGGATCTGTCTGCGGCCGAAAAAATCCTCGACCGGGATCACTATGGTCTGGAAAAGGTCAAGGAGCGTATTGTCGAATATCTTGCCGTGCAGCAGCGTGTCGACAAGGTCAAGGCACCGATCCTGTGTCTCGTCGGCCCCCCGGGTGTCGGCAAGACCTCGCTCGGTCAGTCGATTGCCAAGGCGACCAACCGCCAGTTCGTGCGCATGGCGCTGGGCGGTATGCGCGACGAGGCGGAGATTCGCGGCCACCGTCGCACCTATATCGGTTCCATGCCGGGCAAGATTCTGCAGAACATGAGCAAGGTCGGCGTCAAGAACCCGTTGTTTCTTCTCGATGAAGTCGACAAGATTGGCATGGATTTTCGTGGCGACCCGTCTTCGGCCCTGTTGGAGGTGCTCGATCCCGAACAGAACCATACCTTCCAGGATCATTACATCGAGGTGGATTTCGATCTCTCGGATGTGATGTTCGTCGCCACCGCCAATTCGCTCAACATTCCCTCCGCATTGCTGGACCGGCTGGAGGTGATTCGCCTGGCGGGCTACACCGAGGACGAGAAGGTCAATATCGCGCAGCGTTATCTGTTGCCGAAGCAGCTGAAGAACAACGGCGTCAAGCGCGAGGAACTGTCGGTGACCGAGGACGCCCTCCGCGACATCGTGCGCTATTACACCCGCGAAGCCGGCGTGCGTGCCCTGGAGCGCGAGATTTCCAAGATCTGCCGCAAGGTTGTCAAGGCGCTGGTCATGCACAAGCGCAAGAGCAAGATCGTCGTCAACGCCAGGAACCTCGACAAATATCTGGGCGTGCAGCGTTTCACGTTTGGCATGGCGGAAAAAGAAAATCAGGTCGGCCAGGTTACCGGGCTGGCGTGGACCGAGGTGGGCGGCGAACTGCTGACCATCGAATCCGTTGCCGTACCGGGCAAGGGCAAGACCATGACCACCGGCAAGCTCGGCGAGGTGATGCAGGAGTCGATCCAGGCCGCGCTGACCGTGGTGCGCCGTCGCGCCAAGCAGTTGGGTATTGCCGATGATTTCTATCAGAAGAACGATCTGCACGTCCACCTGCCCGAGGGTGCGACGCCGAAGGATGGTCCTTCCGCCGGCATTGCAATCTGTACTGCCATCGTTTCTGTGCTGACAGGAATCCCGGTGCGCGCCGACATCGCCATGACCGGCGAAATCACGCTGCGTGGCGAGGTGTTGCCAATTGGCGGGCTCAAGGAAAAATTGCTTGCGGCCGTCAGGGGCGGGATTCGCCTGGCGCTGATTCCCGAGGAAAACGTCAAGGATCTTGCCGAAATCTCGGACGCCATCAAGAATCGCATCGAGATCATGCCGGTGAAGTGGATCGACAAGGTGCTTGAGCTTGCGCTGGAGCGCATGCCCGAGCCACTGCCCGATGCACCGGTATCGGTCGCCGACACGCAACCCGCGACGCAGCTGCCAGCTAGCGAGGACAAGCCACATTCTTCCGGTCTGCTCAAGCACTGAAGACAAATGCTTTGGTAGAATCCGCAATCTTGCGGCTATGCCTTGCCGTGCCGGTTTGTGAGGGTGCTTAGCTCAGTTGGTAGAGCGTCGCCCTTACAAGGCGAATGTCGGCGGTTCGAACCCGTCAGCACCCACCAAAAACCTCATGGACCGGCCCGTGGATAAATCATCAAAAGGCGAACTGCGGTTCGCCTTTTTTACATTGAAAGCCAGCTCATGTTCGAGTACGTTCGCAACAGCAAACGCTTCATCAAGATAGTCCTTGCAATCATCATTTTGCCGTTTGCGCTGTGGGGGGTTGACTCCTATGTGCGGACCAGCGGGTCTGGTGACATTGCGACAGTTGGCGGAACGCCAATTGACCTGACAGAATTTCAGGAGGCACTGCGCGAGCAGCAGGAGCGACTGCGGCCGATGCTGGGCAACGCCAATCCGGAAATGCTCGATAGCCCGGAAATCCGCCGCGCTGTACTCGACACGCTGATCAACCAGCGACTGCTGGCAATGAATGCGCTCAAGTCGAAACTGAGTGTGAGTGATGCCCAACTGATCGAGTTCATTAGCGCGGTGCCGCAGTTACAGGAGAACGGCAAGTTTTCCAGTGAGCGCTATGCTGAGTTGGTGGCATCGCAAAACATGAGCAAAGAGATGTTCGAGGCGCGCTTGCGTCAGGATCTCCTCATGCAACAGGGACTGGCCGCGGTTACCGAGGCAGCTCTGACCGGCCATTCCAGCGCCGAGCGCTGGCTGGGAATGCAACTGGAAGAGCGTGAGGTTGCCGAGGCATTGCTGCGTCCCGAGCAGTATGCCGGACAGGTGAAGCTGGCGCCTGACGCGGTCAAGAATTATTTCGAGGCCAACCGCAAGCAGTTCGAAACGCCAGAGCAGGTCAGGGTCGAATTCGTTGTATTGAGTCAGGAGCAGTTTGCGAGCCAGGCTGTCGTGACCGAGGAGGAGCTCGGGAAGGCCTATGCAGCGCAGGCAGAGCGTAACAAGCAGCCGGAAATGCGCCGCGCCAGTCACATCCTGATCACTGCCAGCGGTGCGGATGCCGAGGCCGCACAGGCCAAGGCCGAGGAGTTGCTCGCGCAATTGAAGAAAAATCCGGCTGACTTCGCCAAGCTTGCCAGCCAGCATTCGCATGATCCCGGTTCTGCAGCCAAGGGCGGCGATCTTGACTGGTTTGGTCGCGGCATGATGGTCAAACCATTTGAAGATGCCGTGTTCGCCCTCAAGGAGAATCAGATCTCCGACCTGGTCCGCTCCGATTTCGGCTTCCACATCATCAAGCTGACCGGCGTACGTGCCGAGCGGGTGCAGCCTTTTGAAGAAGCCAAAGCCGGCATTGCTGCCGAACTCAAGCGCCAGATGGCAGCGCGAAAGTACACTGAAGCCGCCGAGAGCTTTGTGAATATGGTTTATGAACAGTCGGACAGCCTCAAGCCGGTCATCGAGAAATTCAAGCTCGATCCGCAGCAGAGCGACTGGTTTATCCGGAACGGTGCAGCCATGCCGCCCTTCACCAATGCCAAGCTGATGGCAGCAGTGTTCTCTGACGATGTGCTGAAGAACAAGCGCAATAGCGAAGCGATCGAGGTGGGTCCCAACACGCTGGTCTCGGCACGCGTGATCGAGCACCGACCGGCGGCACTGCCGTCGCTTGAATCGCTGCAGCCCACTATCGAGAAAATCCTCGTGCGTCAGGAAGCCGGCATGCTTGCTGCCAAGGATGGCGCTGACAAGCTGGCCCGCCTGCAGAAAGGAGAAAATATTTCCTTGTCGTGGGGTGCCGCGCGCCATGTCTCGCGTGCCAGCGCGCCCCAGATGTCCCCGGCTGCGGTGAGCGCGGTGTTTCGCGTCGATGTTGCCAAGCTACCCGCCTATGCCGGGGCAGAGATGCCTGGAGGGACGTATGCGCTTTACCGCATCGGCGGGGTGAAAAAATATGCTGCGTCAGGCACCGTCGGCGAATCTCAGGTGGCGCGCGCCCTGCGTCAGGATTATGAGCAGACCGTGGCCGAGCAGGATTTGATGGCGTGGATCGCCGCGCTGAAGGAGCGCCACGAAGTGACCATCAACAAGAAGTTGCTTGAGTCAAAAGAGCGATAAATCGTTTCGGTTGGCTGAATGACAAGGGCGCGAATAATCGCGCCCTTGTTCGTTCACATGCCCGTTTTCCAGGCTTCAGGCCGGCAAAGAATCAGCGTTGAAATTAACCGGGCAACGGGTCGGCGTTGCCGAGGGCCGTGGTGTTGAGTCCGCCATCTACATACATGATCTCGGCAGTGATGCCGCTGGCCAGATCGGAGAGCAGGAAGGCAGCGGCATTGCCAACTTCCTCGATGGTGACGTTGCGGCGCAACGGCGCATGATGGGCATTGTAAGCCAGCAATTTTCCGAAGTTTCCGATACCCGATGCTGCCAGCGTTTTTATCGGGCCGGCCGAGATGGCATTGGCGCGAATGCCCTGCGGACCAAGACAGAAGGCCAGATAGCGGGTTGCCGCTTCGAGGCTGGCCTTGGCCAGGCCCATGGTGTTGTAGTTGGGCAGGGTGCGCTCGGCGCCCAGATAGGTCAGCGCCAGCAAGGCGGGATTGTGGCCCTTGAGCAGCAAGGGGCGCGCCGCCTTGGCCAGTGCCGGATAGCTGTATGACGAGATGTCATGGGCGATGCGGAATCTCTCCCGACTGATGCCATCGAGGAAATCCCCCTCGATCGCTTCGCCCGGGGCGAAGGCGATGGAATGCACCAAACCGTCAAGGCCATCCCAGTGTTTGGCCAGACTGGTAAAAACCGCTTCAATCTGGACGTCATCACTGACATCCAGCGGGAAAGTCAGCTGGCTATCGAACTCCTGGGCAAATTTGGTAATGCGGTCGAGAAAGCGTTCGTTTTGATAGGTAAACGCAAGCTGCGCGCCCTCGCGATGACAAGCCTTGGCAATGCCATACGCGATGGATCGACTGGACAAGAGGCCGGTAAGCAGAATCCGTTTTCCGGCAAGAAATCCCATTGTCATGCCTCCTGAAGGGCCGTGCCGAAGGAGTTCGGTTGGCAAATGATGTCCCCCGTGGGGGCAACGAACAAAGTGAGCGTGGGGGCCATCTGTTTTCTCCCTGTATCCTTCCGCTGCGAGACGCTGATTATAGCTGCGATTCAATTACACTTGCCGCCATGCGCCATTTATCGATCTTGCTTCTGCTCATGTTGCTCATGGGATGCGGCACGGCCTGGAACGATCCGTATCCGGCGGCCGAGCGCGGGCAGAATGTGCTTTATTCGGCATTTACCGATCGCCCCAAACACCTCGATCCGGTGCAATCCTACAGTTCCGACGAGATCACCTTTACCGCGCAAATTTACGAGCCACCCTTGCAGTATCACTACCTGCGCCGTCCCTACGAGTTGATACCGGCCACCGCGGTAATCGTTCCACAACCACGTTACCTTGATGCTGCCGGGAAAACCCTGCCGCCCACGGCTGAAGCGGCGCGCATCGCTTTCACCGACTATGTGATCGACATCAAGCCGGGGATTCGCTTCCAGCCGCACCCGGCGTTTGCGCGCGCTGCCGCCGGACATTATGTTTATCATGATCTGTTGCCGGCCGATCTGGCGGAAAAGCATGTGCTGGCGGACTTTGCATTGCGTGATTCACGTGAATTGACGGCGGCCGATTATGTTTATGGGATCAAACGGCTGGCGCATCCGCGACTGCATTCGCCGATCCTGGGACTGATGAGCGAATACATCGTCGGCCTGGGTGATCTGGCGCAGTCCCTGCAAAAGTCGGCGCTGGCGGGACGGCGTGACAGTATTGGCGGCTGGCTGGATTTGCGTAGTGAAGCACTTGCCGGGGTCGAGGTGCTTGATCGTTACAGTTACCGCATTCGCATCAAGGGCAAGTATCCGCAATTTCTCTATTGGCTGAGCATGCCGTTCTTTGCGCCGCTGCCGTGGGAGGCCGACAAGTTTCATGGTCAGCCGGGCATGGCGGAAAAGAATCTGACGCTCGACTGGTATCCCGTCGGCACCGGTCCTTACATGCTGACCGAGAACAACCCGAATTCCCGCATGGTGCTGGAAAGAAACCCGAATTTCCGGGGTGAAACCTACCCCTGCGATGGCGAGGTGGAAGATCGTCAGGACGGCTTGCTCGAAGATTGCGGCAAGCCTTTGCCCTTCATCGACAAGGTGGTCTTTACGCGCGAGAAAGAGCAGATACCCTACTGGAACAAGTTCCTGCAGGGTTATTATGATGCATCTGGTATTTCATCGGATTCCTTCGACCAGGCCGTGCAGATCGGTTCGGCAGGTGAAGTCTCCCTGACAGACGATATGCGGGCGCAGGGTATTCGCTTGACGACTTCGGTGGCGACGACAAGTTTCTACATGGGCTTCAACATGCTCGATCCCCTGGTCGGCGGGAATGCGGAGCAGGCACGCAAGCTGCGTCAGGCGATTGCCATTGCCATCGATCAGGAAGAATTCATTTCGATTTTCCAGAACGGCCGCGGGATCGCCGCACAGGGGCCAATTCCACCTGGCATCTTTGGTTATCGTGGCGGCAGGGACGGCGTCAATCCGGTGATGTATGACTGGACGACGGAAGGTCCGCGTCGCAAATCCGTTGCGCAAGCGCGTGAATTGCTCGCTGCAGCAGGGTGGCCGTCCGGTCGACATGACAAGACAGGTGAGCCGCTGGTCATTCATCTCGATACCACCGCCACCGGTGTCGGCGCAAAGACACGCATCGACTGGTTGAACAAACAGTTCCAGAAGATTGATGTCCAGCTGGTCGTCCGCAGTACCGACTACAACCGTTTCCAGGAGAAGGTGCGCAAGGGTGCGGTGCAATTGTTCTATCTGGGCTGGAATGCCGATTACCCCGATCCCGAAAATTTCCTGTTTCTGCTTTATGGTCCGCAGGGCAAGGTCAAGCATAACGGCGAGAATGCCGCGAACTATGCCAATGCAGAATTTGACCGGCTATTCGAGGAGATGCGCGCGATGGAGAACGGACCACGCCGGCAGGCGCTGATCAATCGCATGATGACGATCCTTCAGACAGACACGCCATGGGTCTGGGGCTTTCATCCCAAGGATTACAGCCTGCACCATGTCTGGCTGATGAATCGCAAACCCAGCAAGGTGGGCAACAACACCATGAAGTATCAGCGTGTCGATGCAAGTTTGCGGCAGTCCTTACGCGATCGCTGGAACCACCCGATCGTCTGGCCCGTAGGCTTGCTGGTGGGATTATTGCTCCTGGCCGCGCTGCCGGCCTTCCTGAGTCATCGACGCCGCGAAGCTGCCACGGTGCACCGATGAGGCTTGCCGCAGTGGGGTGATGACTCAGGGGCGATGACTCAGGCGGGGCGCGTCGCGCGCATCAGGTAATTGACGCTGGTGTCGTTGCCCAGCCGGTAAGTCTGCGTGAATGGGTTGTAGGTCATGCCGATAACCTCGGTGACGTCAAGGCCGGCCTGCCGGGCAAAGCGGGCGAGTTCTGCCGGCCTGAGGAACTTTGCGTAGTCGTGGGTCCCCTTGGGCAGCAGGTTGAGGATGTATTCCGCACCGATTACGGCAAACAGATAGGCTTTCGGGTTGCGGTTGATGGTGGAGAAGAACAACTGCCCACCGGGTTTGACCAGCGCCGCGCAGGCGGCAATGGTGCTCGCCGGATCGGGCACATGTTCCAGCATTTCGAGGCAGGTGACGGCGTCGAAGCTGGCGGGCGCCTCCTTGGCGAATGTTTCTGCGGCGACGAGTCGATAATCGACATTGCAGCCGCTTTCCAGCATATGGAGGCGGGCGACACCGAGCGCCTTTTCTGAGAGATCGATGCCGACGACGCTGGCACCACACCCCGCCATGCCTTCGGTCAGCAAGCCGCCACCGCAACCCACATCCAGAACACGCTTGCCGGCCAGTTCCACGCATCGATCAATCCAGCCCAGGCGCAGGGGGTTGATGTCGTGCAAGGGTTTGAATTCGGAGGTCGGGTCCCACCAGCGGTGCGCCAGTTCATTGAATTTCGCGACTTCCTGCGGATCGACGTTGGCAGTTGTGTTCATTATTGGTATTCCAGAAAGTGAAAAGCCCTGCACTGCAGGGCTTTTCAGCGAGGCTGATGTTACGGCTTGATTATTTCGTGCCGATCACTTCAATTTCGACGCGACGGTCAGGCTGCAGGCACTCGATCAGCTTCTTGGACTTGACGACGCTCTTGCCGCACTTGTCGCCAGTAACGGGCTGCTTCTCGCCCTTGCCTTCAGCGTAAACACGGTTGGCTTCGACACCCTTGCCGACCAGGTAATCCTTGACCGCGGCAGCGCGACGCTCGGAGAGTTTCTGGTTGTAAGCGTCCGAACCAATGCGGTCGGCGTGGCCAACGGCGATGATGACTTCCAGCTTGATACCTTTGATGTCAGCAGCGAGCTTGTCCAGCTTGCTCTTGCCTTCGGGGAGCAGCACAGCCTTGTCGAAGTCGAAGAGTGCGTCGGCAGCCAGGGTTACTTTCTGGGCGGCGGGCATCGGTGCAGCAGCGGGAGCCGGTGCCGGTGCCGGAACAGCAGGTGCGGCCGTCGGGGCATCTTTCTTGACCAGATCCGGATCGCACTCGGCGATGGCCATGGCGGGGGTCCAGTAACCGGTGCGCCAGCACAGGCCGGTACCGCTCTTGGCGACATTGCCGCGCGCGTCGATGACGTAACCGACAGTACCCTTCATATCGACGCCAGGCGTCTGGGCTTGGGCAGCGACACCAATGCATGCCAGGGTTGCGGCAAGCAGCACATTCTTGGAGACGAGTTTCATCATGTTTGTTTTCCTTTTCGTCGGATGAGATGTTGAAGGGGAATTTGGTTCGATAAATTATGGTCAATTCGAAAATTCACATGATAACTAGATGTAAATAGTCATCGCGGCAACCGTCTAGCGCCCATAAGTTAATTCTGATTTAGGATATTATTTTGCCACATTCTTGTATTCCTTAGCAATACCCGGGTATCCAGATCAACGGGAAGTTTGTCTTCAATCCGCAACATACCGGCGACCCAGACATGACTGACCTGCTCCCTTCCTGCTGAATAGACTAGATGGGAAGCCGGGCAATAGCAAGGCTGTAACTCCCATTCGTCAAGGCGTGCCGCCAATAGATCAGCTGCCTTGCCGGACACGAGCGAGCCGACCATATTTTCCAGTCCAAGCGCCCGAGCACCATCCATGGTGGCCATTCTGAGTGCCTGGTGGGCTGGCAGGCTGGCGGCATCCAGACTCGTCACTTTGGCCAGCAAGGCTGCCTGGCGCATCTCCTGGAATACGTCCAGCCGGTTGTTGCTGGCGGCACCATCGCTGCCTAGCCCGACGCCTATGCCATGCTGGAGCAATACGCCAACCGGGGCAATCCCGCTGGCCAGTTTCATGTTCGAGGTCGGGCAATGCGCGACATGGCAACCGTGGGTGGCCAGCAGGCCGACCTCGTTTGTATTTAGATGAACGGCATGCACGGCGATTAGCCCCGGTCCGAGCAGTCCGAGACGGCGTAGCCGTTCCAGGGGGCGCACGCCATGCTCTTTCAGGCTGTCCGCAATCTCTTCCTGTGTTTCATGAAGATGGATGTGCACCGGGAGGTCAAGCTGATCGGCGAGGAGGGCGACCCGTTCAAAGCTGCTGTCGGCAACGGTATAGGGGGCATGCGGCGCCAGGCAGAAGGAAAGCAGCGGTTCGTCAAGCAGCGCTTCCCGTATCGCCAAACCCTTCACGAGATAATCTTCGGCGCCGCTCCCGTAAGCGCTGGGAAACTCGAATACGGTGATGCCCAGGGCGGCACGCATGCCGGCGGCCAGGGCGGCTTCGGCAGCCGCCTGCGGGAAAAAGTACATGTCGTTGAAGCAGGTGACGCCGCCCCTCAGCATTTCCCAGCAGGCCAGCTGGGTGCCATCACGCACGAAGTCGGCTGAAATATTGCGGCTTTCGGCCGGCCAGATGCGCTCCTGCAGCCAGCGCATCAGGGGCATGTCGTCGGCGTAGCCACGCAACAGGCTCATGGCGGCGTGGGTGTGCAGATTCACCAGCCCTGGCATCAGTACGTGCTCGGTCAACTGGAAATGTCGTTTCCCGACATAGCGCAGCGCTGCCTCGGCGGTTGGCAGCAGGTCAAGGATGCGATCCCCCTGGATAACCAGACTGTAGTTTTCGAGAACTACATCAGCTGGTTCTATCGGAATGATCCAGCGTGCGTCAATGACTTGATCGACCTGCTGTATTGTTGTGGCCGAGGAGTTGGGGGGAGGGGGCATTGGGCTTGAAAAAGTGGCGTATCGGCGGCACGTTAGCGCAAATTGAGACTTGACGGGCGGGTACGGTTCGGCAGCTAGGCATGTTAAGATCGCGGGTTTCTGATTGAGCCCTTTTCGCTGGGGCGGCTACCTACATGACCCCATCCTTCGCCAAAGAAACCCTGCCGATCAGCCTTGAGGAGGAGATGCGCCATTCCTACCTCGATTACGCCATGAGCGTGATTGTCGGGCGGGCGTTGCCAGATGCCCGCGATGGCCTGAAGCCGGTGCATCGCCGGGTGTTGTTCGCCATGCACGAACTAAACAACGACTGGAACAAGGCTTACAAGAAGTCTGCCCGTATCGTCGGTGATGTCATCGGTAAGTATCACCCGCATGGCGACACCGCTGTCTATGACACGATCGTGCGCATGGCGCAGCACTTCTCCCTGCGTTACATGCTGGTCGATGGTCAGGGCAACTTCGGTTCCGTGGATGGCGACAATGCGGCAGCCATGCGCTACACCGAAGTGCGCATGGCGCGCATCGGCCATGAGTTACTGGCCGACATCGAGAAGGAAACCTGCGACTTCGGCCCGAACTACGACGGCTCGGAACAGGAGCCGCTGATCCTGCCGGCGCGCATCCCGAACCTGCTGATCAACGGCAGCGCCGGCATCGCCGTCGGCATGGCGACCAATATCCCGCCGCACAACCTGAATGAGGTGATCGACGGCTGCCTGGCGCAGCTCGACGACCCGGCGATCGACATCGAGGAACTCATCAAGATCATA
>JAUXOM010000124.1 GCA_030682175.1 Rhodocyclaceae bacterium | reverse complement strand
TGACCTCGGCGGTCTGATCGTCATCGACTTCATCGACATGGAGTCGGCCAAGAGCCAGCGCGATGTCGAAAACCGGCTGCGCGACGCCCTGCATTTTGATCGTGCCCGCGTCCAGACCAGCAAGATCTCGCGCTTCGGCCTGCTTGAATTGTCGCGCCAGCGCCTGCGCCCGGCGCTCGCCGAAACCAGCTATATCACCTGCCCGCGCTGCACCGGTACCGGACATATCCGCAGCACCGAATCGGCCGCGCTGCACATCCTGCGCATCCTCGAAGAGGAGGCGATGAAGGAAAACACCGGCGCCATCCACGTTCAGGTACCCGTCGATGTCGCCACCTTCCTGCTCAACGAAAAGCGCGTGGATATCGCCCGCATCGAAATGCGCCACCGCGCCAACCTGCTGATCATTCCGAATCGCCATCTGGAAACACCACAGCACGAAATCACCCGTCTGCGCCACGACCAGCTCAACCAGGATGGTCCCATCCTTGCCAGCTACGAGATGGCCGTCAAGCCCATCGAGGAAGACCTGAGCACCCTCGCCGCGCAGGCCGAGGGGAAGCCAGCCAGGGCCGAGGCCGCCGTCAAGGGCATTACGCCCGACCAGCCGGCACCGATCGTCGCACCGAAAGAACCCCCCCCGGTCGCAGCTGCGCCCGGCCTGTTCGCCAAGATCATGTCCTGGTTCTCTGGCGACAAGAAGGAAGCGGAAGTCGTCACCCCGGCCAAGAGCACCGACAAACCTGTCCGTCGTGAACGCAGCGAGCGTGGCGAACGCGGCGGCCGTGGTCGTCGTGATAACCGGGAAGGACGCGAAGGCAGTGAGCGCAAGGAGCGTGGCGAGCGCAAGGAGCGCGACACCAGCCGTGGCGACAACCGCCAGAACCGCAAGGAACGCCCGGAGAAGGGTAACGACGCACGCCGCGATAACCGCAACGGCGAACCGCGCATTGCTGAAACCCCTGGCACCGCAACAGCCACCGAGGCGCGGCCAGCCAGATCCAGGGCAGCCGAGAAGGAAAAGCCACAGCAGGAGTCAGCGGCAATTATTGCGGGGAGCCCGATCGAGAATCCAGCCGCCGAATCCACCGGCGAAGGCACCCGTCGGCGTGGCCGGCGCGGTGGCCGGGGCCGTAGCGAGCGGCACAACGAAGAAGCCGCTGCGGCAGTGACCGGCACCGAGGTCGCAGCCAACGTCGCGCAGACAGAATCGGCAGCAGCTGGCGAAACTGCCGCCGTACCCCATGCGGAGCATTCCATAGCCGCTGCGGGGCACTTCGTCCCGCCAGCGCCGGCTTTTTCACCAGCGGAACAAGCGGCCATTGCTGCCGAGCCAACGACGGTTGCCGTTGCAGAGCCAGCCGCAGCAGTAGCCATTCCCGAGCCGACACCGGCAATCGAAGCGCCGGCACCCGTGCTTGCATCCGAAACCGGGATGGTCACCGAAGTCGCCACCGCCGTGCCTACAGAAGCATTAATCGGGACGCCTGTCGAACCCATCACGCCGGCCCCTGCTGCAGAACCGGTCGCCGTGTTGATCAGCCCGGAGACGCCAGCAGCACCGCAAGCTCCGACGACAATTGCTCCACCAGTTGCCCCGGTGGAGACGGTTTCTGCGGTAGCTCCGACCCCGCCGATCGACCTGTCAGCCAGTTTGCAGCAAGCCGGCCTGCAGATGGTCGAAACATCGAATGCGGTGGTGGTTCCGGTTGCACCGAGCACAGCGCAACCGCTGGGTCGCAAGCCGAAACCAGCCGTGGTCATTGCCGCCGAACCGCTGCAAATGGTGGAAACCCAACACAAGGCCTAGTCCAACCAGACGCCTGCCTTGGAATCGAAAAAAGCGCTGCACGATCTGCAGCGCTTTTTTTTTTCGGACTACCGGAATTTACTGTTTGCCGAGCCGATCCAGCATGCCGTTAGCTGCTTCTTCAATCATGTCGAGCACCCGCTCGAAGCCATCCTCGCCACCGTAATAAGGATCGGGTACTTCTTCGCCCTTGCGGCCCGCACCGAACTCCAGAAACAGGCTCAGCTTGCCCTGATGCTCGGCAGGACAGGCCTGCTTCAGCAAATCCAGATTGTCCCGATCCATCGCCAGGATGTAGTCGAAGCGGAGGAAATCCTCTGCACAGACGCGCCGACCGCGCAAGGGCAACAGGTCATAACCGCGCTGCGCCGCGGCCTTGGTGGCGCGCGCATCCGGCGCCTTGCCGATGTGGTAGCCGTGGGTGCCTGCGGAATCGATCTCGAAATTGCTCGCCACGCCCGCCCGCTCGGCCAGCGCCCGCGTCACACCTTCCGCGGTCGGCGAACGGCAGATGTTTCCCATGCAGACATAAAGAATCCGTTGCGGCATCGCTGCGGACTCAGAACGGCAGCTTCATGCCCGGCGGCAGCGGCAGACCAGCGGTCAGCGCGCCCATGCGCTCCTGCGATGTGGCTTCGGCTCGGCGATTGGCGTCGTTCAGCGCGGCGGCGATCAGGTCTTCGAGCATTTCCTTGTCATCCATTACCGAAGGGTCGATGGTGACGCGTTTGACGTCGTGCTTGCAGGTCATCACGATCTTGACGGCGCCCGCGCCGGACTGGCCTTCGACTTCGATGTTGGCCAGTTCTTCCTGCGCCTTGCTCATGTTTTCCTGCATTTTCTGCGCCTGTTTCATCAGGTTGGCGATACCGCCCTTGTTCAACATGTGATTTTCCTCAAATGGGTTTGATGGTGGATTCGTCGATGCTGGCGTCAAACAGGTCGCACACCTCGCGTACGAAGGGGTCGCCTTCGATGGCGGCGATGGCCTGATCCTGGCGTTCGCGCTTCACGTTGTCGGCACGCACCTTGGGCGTTTCGCCCGCAGTCTCGGCCAGCTCGATTTTCAGGGCCAGCGGACGACCATAGTGCTTTTGCAGTTCGGCCTGCAATTTTTCCTGCTGGGGCGCCAGATGTTTATGCACCGGTGACATGCGCAGGGTGATTTGCGTATCGGTCAGGGTGATCAGTTCGCAATGCTGGGCCAACTGGCGCGCCATGCCGGTGAGCGGCAATTGCGCTACCAGCGCATGCCAATCGCTGTCGCCTGTTGCAGCCGGACTGTTGGGCTGCGGGGGAGGCGGCGCGCTGGCCACCGGCGCCGGCCGCATCGCAGTGTTGGCGCGTTCTGGCTGAGCAGTACCCGTGTTGAGGCTTGCCGGCTGCGCCGTCCCCGTGCTGGCGCGTGCCGGCTGCGCCGTCCCGCCAGCGCCGACTTTTGCGCTGCCGGGATCTCCCCTGCCGCCAGTGCCGACTTTTGCGCTGTCGGGACGAAACGCATGCAGGCGCAGCAGCACCATGCCGAAACCGGCGGCTTCGTCGGGGGCCAGCGCCAGTTCGTCGCGACCGTGGATGGCGATCTGGTAACAGAGCTGCAGAAATTCGGCATCCAGGCATTCGGCATAGGGCGCGAGACGCTCGCGCTCTGCCGCATCAAGAATGGCGGTGGGCGCGAATTGCACCAGCGCGATGCGATGGAACAGCGTGGCCAGTTCCTGCAAGGCCGAATCGAAACTGAGGCTGCGCGCCTCCATTATTTCAGCCACTGCCAGCATGGCATGAATGTCGCCGTCCGCCAGCCCGTCGAGCAGGCTGAAGAGATGATCGTCGCCCACCGTGCCGAGCATGGCGCGCACCCCCTCCTCCTCGATGCGGCCGGCGCCATGGGCGATGGCCTGGTCGAGCAGGGAAAGCGCATCGCGCATCGAACCGGCGGCAGCCTTGGCCAGATGGCGCAATGCCGCAGGTTCGCAGTCAACACCCTCGGCCGCCAGCACCTGCGTCAGATGGTCGACGATGAGGCTGGGCGACATCTGCTTGAGGTTGAATTGCAGGCAGCGCGAGAGCACCGTCACCGGAATCTTCTGCGGATCGGTGGTGGCGAGAATGAATTTGACATGTTCCGGCGGCTCTTCCAGCGTTTTCAACATCGCGTTGAAGGCGTGGCCGGAAAGCTGGTGCACCTCGTCGATCATGTACACCTTGAAGCGTCCGCTGTTGGGTGCGTAGGCGGCCTTTTCAAGCAAGGCCGCCATGTCCTCGACGCCACGATTCGAGGCGGCATCCATCTCCACATAATCGATGAAGCGACCGCTATCGATCTCCAGGCAAGCACCGCAGACGCCACAGGGTGTCGAGGTGATGCCAGTCTCGCAATTCAAGGCCTTGGCGAGGATGCGCGCCAGCGTGGTCTTGCCGACACCCCGCGTACCGGTGAACAAGTAGGCGTGATGCAGACGCTGCTGATCGAGGGCATGAGTCAGCGCACGAACCACGTGCTCCTGCCCGACCAGCGTGTCGAAAGACTTGGGACGCCATTTGCGGGCCAGAACTTGATAACTCATCGTGCCACTGCCGGGCCGCCCCAAGGAGGCACGCTCCCACCCATGGGGAGCAGCGAGACGAGTTTGCGAGCGTGGGTGGCCATCATTGTCGGATTCTATCAAACGCAACGGGCGCCCCGCGTGAGGCGCCCGTTGTTTTGCGGGGTAAAACGTTCAGCCTTGCGGCGCCATGCCCCGGCCCGGTCCGTATGGCATTCCACCACCCTTCCGGCCCATGCCCGCACCCATCGACCCCATGCGGGCGGCTTGCTGATCGGCCACTGCCTTCTGTTCAGGAGTCAGCGCGTCATAGAGACGATTGAAGCTCTCATGCACGCCAGTCATGGCGGACAGGTGCGACTGCATCATGGCCTGGCGTTGCGCCATGCGCTCGGGGGCGGTCAGCTTGGTGTCCGCGGCCTGATTACGCATTGCCTGCATGCCCTTGCCTGCTTCGCTCTTGACCTTTTCCGAGAAGGCCAGCCACAGCGGTTCCTGCTCGGCTGTCAGCTTCAGTTGCCCCTTGAGCATGCCGAGATGTTGCTCGGCGCGCTGCGCCGGATCGACTTTCATGGATGCCTTGTGTGCCCGCGGGCCGCCCTGCCCCATTCCACCGCAGGGTCCCATTCCGGCACCCGTGCCGGGTCCCATGCCCATGCCAGCGCCCATACCGCCCTGGGCCAGGGCAACGCCACTGAATGTGGCAGCGACGATCAGACTTGCGATGATGCTGTGATTGCGTTTCATGTTGCTCTCCTTGTAAATGCCTGCTTGGCAGGAGAGATTAGGCGCCGCGGATGTAAGCGGGCCATATCCAATTTGTAACCGGGTATGAAATGCTGACGCTGCCCAAGAGAGGGCGCGTGGGGAAACAATGGATAAGGGGGGGTGGCGAGCCTAACCCCCGGCACTTGCAGTAAATGGCTGTGGCTGCTGCCTTCCGGCCCTGACCCGATTCACCACCCCGCAATGCGGGGAGGCCCGCCGCCGCGAAGTTTAACAGAAAGCAGACGGTGCAACGGCCGGCAGCTGCGGACACCGGCAGCATCGGCGCAGCCTTGCTCAAGCGCCGCGCAGGTATTCTCTTACCACGGCAATTTGCGCGTCATCCATGAACATCGGCGCATGGCCGACGTGGGGTATTTCCACCGCACTGGCGCGCGGCCCCCGCTCGCGCATTGCCGCCACCGTTTCGCGCGTCAGCAAGTCCGAGGTCTCGCCGCGAATCACCAGCGTCGGACAGCGAATCGCATCGTAGAGTGGCCACAACTCGATATCCTTCCCGCCCTGCGCCGCCACCATGGCCTTGAATGGCACGGCGATGGCCGGATCGTAACGCAGCAGGATGCGCCCGGTCGCCGCGGGTTTGACGACACACTCGCTCAGATGGCGCCACTGGGCATCCGTCAAACTGCCAAACGGTGCGCCCACCTGACGCAAATAGGCCTCGGCTTCAACCATCGTCGCAAAGTCGGGTGGATTGCCCAGATAGTCACCGATGCGTTTCAGTGCCGTGGTGTCGACCACCGGCCCGACATCATTGAGAATCAGCCGCTTGATGGGCGTATCTTTCTGCGCCGCGAGGGCCATGCCGATCAGTCCGCCCATCGAAGTGCCAAGCCAGTCCACCGCGTCGACATGCAGCCGGGCGAGCAGCGTAACCATGTCCGCCGCATATTGCGGGGTGACATAGTGCGCCGGATCGCGCAAGCGGTCACTCAGACCGCGGCCGACCACATCGGGACAGACCACGCGGTATTTGTCTGACAAGGACTGCGCCAGAAAATCGAAATCGCGCCCGCAGCGCGTCATGCCATGCACGCAGACCAGCACGCGCGGATTCGCCACATCGCCCCACTCCACATAGGCCATGCGATGGAACCCTCCGGGGCTGAGACACTGGACATAAGATGAACGGGGGGTCATGGCGAGCTTTCAATCGGATCAATCTGCGTATTGTGCCAGTAGCGTGCTCGCGCGACGCGCTCATGGGCGTGACGCTGCCCGGCAGCGTCGATGACAATGCGCACCGCGCCGTTCCGGTCGGTACGATGCGTGCGGGCACCGGTGCTGGAATATCGCTCAACCACTTCCGGCCACGGATGGCCAAAACGGTTGCGATAGCCGACCGGGAAGATCACTGCGCGGGGGCTGACGGCGCTGACGAAGGACGCCGATGAAGTGCGCTTGCCGCCGTGATGCGGCGCCACCAGGATGTCGGCGCGCAAGCTGTCGCCATGCCGTGCCAGCAATTCCGCCTCGGCGGTGCCCTCCAGGTCGCCGGGGATCAGCACATTACCGTGGGCACTGTCGATCCGGAGCACACAACTCATGGCATTCGTCGTGCGCTTGCCGGCATAGTCGGCGCGCGTCGGATGCAGCACGCTGAACCGCACGCCATCCCATTCCCAGGTGTCACCATCGCGGCAGCGCCGCTCATTGCGCCGTCCATCCAGCGCCGACTTTTGCCTCAGCGGATGCAGCTCGGGCAAAGAACTGACGAATTCGCCAATCGGCACCGCCGCCAGCAGCGAAGCCGCACCACCGGCATGATCCATGTCGGCATGGCTGACCACGAGCGCATCAAGACGCTGCACGCCGGTGGCGCGCAGATAAGGCACGAGGATGCGGTTGCCACTGTCGGCGGCGGCGGTAAACCCCGGCCCGGTGTCGAAAATCAGATCGTGCGTGGCGGTCTGCACATGGATGGCCTGGCCCTGGCCAACATCCAGCACCGTCAGCATCAATGCGCCCGGCGCCGGCCGTTGCGGATAAATGAAGAACAGCGGCAGAAAGGCGACCAGCCCCAGCCAGCGCGCCGGAAAGCCGCGCGGCAGGAGCAACCATGCCGTACCGAGCAAAGCCAGCGGTATTGCCCAGACCGGCGGCGCATGCTGCTGCCAAAGCGCGCCGGGCAATGTGGCCAGCCAGGACAAAAATTCCATCAAGAGCGCCAGCACTGCGTGCGCCGGCAGCAACACCAGCCCCAGGCCGGGCACGCTACCCAACAGTGCCAGCGGCGTCACCAGCAGGCTCACCACGGGAATCGCCAGCGCGTTGGCGAAGGGCGACACCAGCGAGAACTGCTGGAACAAGGCCAGCAACGCGGGAATCATGCCCAGCGTGATCGCCCACTGCGCCCGACCCCACTCAACCAGCCAGTGCGGCCGCGCCAGCCGGCCACTGGCCATGTAGAACAGCAACGCCACCGCGCCGAAGGACAGCCAGAAACCGGCGGCCAGCACCGCCCATGGATCGATCAGCAGCACCAGCAGCAGAGCCGCCCCCAGCACGCGCGGCGCGGCGATCGAGCGCCCCGACAGCATGGCCAGCGCCACCACGCCCAGCATGTAGAGCGTGCGCTGTGCCGGAACGCCAAAGCCGGCCAGCAGCGCATACAGCAAGGCGCCACCCAACCCGGCGAGCGCTGCCGCCTTCTGCGTCGGCCAGAGCAGCGGCAGGCGTGCCGAGCGGCGCCAGAGCGTGGCAACCAGCCAGGCGACGAGCGCGCCGATCATGGTGACATGCAGCCCGGAAATGCTCATCAGATGTGTAATGCCGGTAGCCGCAAAGAGCCGCCAGAGTGGCGGCGTTATGGCATTCTGGTCGCCCACCGCCAACGCGATCAGCACGCCCGCGTATTCATGATCAGGCAGGGCGCGGGCGATGCGCGCACGCGTCCCCTCGCGCAGCCGCTCGATGCACATCCACCAACCGCCGGCCTGCGTATCCAGCCGGGTATTTTCCGCCGCCTTGCGCACATAGCCGGTGGCGCGAATGCCGCGCTCGAACAGCCAGCCTTCATAATCGAAGCCATGCGGATTCACATTGCCATGCGGACGCTTGAGTCGCACCACGAAGCGCCAGCGTTCGCCGACGCGGGGCACCGGCAAGGCACCGGGCGCAGCGACTTCCTCACCCGTTTCGTCGTCCGCCAGGACATCGATGTGCCGATACCAGCTCAGGACAATCCGTCGCGGCAAAGGAACTGCAAGCGCCGCCGAGCCGTCGCCTGCCTGCTCGATCTCGAAGACAAACCGCACGCCGCGCTCGAAGCGTTGCGGCATCTGGCTGACGATACCCGTCACCGCGACATCGCGCCCCTCCCACGCGTCTGGCAGGGCATCGGCCAGCCGCCAGTGGGCAAAGCCGCCCGCCCAGGCCAAGCCCAGCAAAGCTGCCCCGACAACAGACAGGAAACGCCAGCGCTGCCAGGCCGCCAGCCATAACAGCGCACCGACAAGCGCAGCAACACCCAGAAAAGTCGGCGCTGGCAGGACGGCGTGCTGTTGCAGGACAAACACGCCAAGGGCAAAAGCCAGCACACGCCAAGGCATGGTTAATGCGCTCCAGGCCGGTCGCCAAAAAAGTTTCCAGGGATATTCTTTGTCAGCATGGTGAATGGTAATTCGTGGCCGTGGATAATAGCGGCCTGGCACCTGAAAATCTGCCCCACCCATCACACGCAAAGGAAACAAACATGCATCAAGCCATCCGCATCGCCATCGCGGGTCACGGCAACCTGGGGCGCGGGGTTGAAGCCGCGCTGACCAAGAATCCCGACATGCGCCTCGTCGGCATCTACTCCCGTCGCCCGCCGGCGACGCTCAAGCCGCTGGTGGCTGGCACGCCCGCCTATTCCATGGATGCGCTGAATGGCCATGCCGACCAGATCGACGTGCTGATCCTCTGCGGCGGTTCCAAGGAAGACCTGCCCCAGCAAGGGCCCGTGCTGGCCGCACAGTTCAACACGGTGGACAGCTTTGATACGCACGCGCTGATTCCCGAATATTTCGCCGCCGTGGACGCGGCGGCGACGGCCAGCCGCAAGACGGCGCTGATTGCCTCGGGCTGGGACCCGGGCATGTTTTCCATCAATCGCGTCTACGGCGAAGCGCTGCTGCCGGATGGCGCGACCTACACCTTCTGGGGCAAGGGCCTGAGCCAGGGCCACTCCGACGCGATCCGTCGCGTGCCCGGCGTGGCGGGCGGCGTGCAATACACCCTGCCCGTGGCCACGGCCGTCGATGAAGTGCGCAGCGGCACGCGCCCCGCGCTCAGCACCCGGCAAAAGCACACGCGGGAATGCTTCGTGGTGCTGAAAGACGGTGCCGCTGCCGACGCGGTGCGCCGCGCCATCGTCACCATGCCGCACTATTTTGACGAGTATGACACCACGGTGAATTTCATCAGCGCGGAAGAACTCCAGCGCGACCATGCCACCATGCCACACGGTGGCTTCGTCATCCGCAGCGGCAACACCACGGCCGCAAGTACCCAGGTGATCGAATACCGCCTCAAGCTCGACAGCAACCCCGAGTTCACCGCCAGCGTGCTGGTGGCCTACGCGCGCGCCGTGCACCGCCTTCACCTGGCGGGCCAGTATGGCGCCAGGACCGTGTTCGACGTCGCGCCCGGCCTGCTCTCCCCCAAGAGCGCCGGAGAGTTGCGTGCCGAGCTACTGTGAAGTAATTTCCCGGAGACCCCAATGAAACATAAGACCCTGCTCATCGGCACCGTTGTTGTCTTGCTGCTGATCTTCGTCGTCGCAACACTGGCCTACAAGACCGAAAAGATCGATCAATCCGCGCAACTCGCCGCCGCCAATAGTGCGGCGCTGGTCCGCATGCACTCGCCATCGCTCGGCCGCGCCGATGCGCCGGTGGTGATCGTCGAGTTCCTCGATCCGGCTTGCGAAACCTGCGGGGCACTGTATCCGCTGGTCAAGGACCTGATGGACGCGCATCCCGACAAGATTCGCCTGGTGCTGCGTTACGCGCCGTTCCACCAGGGTGCCGACCTGGTGGTGGCGGCGCTGGAAGCCGCGCGCCTGCAGGGCAAGTTCTGGCCGGCGCTGGAGGCACTGCTCGCCAATCAACATCACTGGGCGCCGCATCACACGGCGCAGGTCGCCCTGATCTGGCCGCATCTGGAAGGCCTGGGACTGAATCTTGCGCAACTGCGGACCGACATGATGTCCCCGGCAATCGCCCAGATAATCGCCCAGGATCTTGCCGATGCCGACACCCTAGCGGTCACCAAGACGCCGGAATTTTTCGTCAATGGCAAACCCCTGCCGCGCTTCGGCTTCGACCAGCTGAAAATACTGGTTGATGAGGCGCTGCGGGATGCGCAACGGCGCTAGCCGTCGAGTGAACGGGGTTGTCCACGGATATCGTGCCAACCTGACAAATTCGCCACACAATTGAAGGAAGCGCTGATTAATCGCAGTTTCGTCATGCCGGCTTTCGCCGGAATGATTGATCAGTCAGCACTCACAGAACACTGTCGACATTTCAAACACAATCTGTCGGAAATATTTACACATCCATCCAGGGAATCAGTAAATCTTCTTCATTAACATTACCTTAGGTTTATGGCCTGATATTTGCTATTAGCAGCAATCTCTTTCTAGAACCTTCGACATGAAAACCACAGCCTCGCTTGCCCTCGCATCAGCCGCTCTCGCCATCTCCGGACCGGCTGCGGCCCTGGCCATTAACATCGACGGGAACCTGAGTGACTGGGGCGTGACGTCTTCGTCCTGGGTGCCTTCATCCGGAGTTCACTACACCATCGAGGACCAGACGGGCGATGCCGGTGTCCGCCTGAATCCGGGCTATGGCGGCCAGGCCTACGATGCCGAGGCTCTATACGCTGCCATCATCGGCAACCGGCTCTACATTGCGCTGGCAACGGGACATAATCCGCGCACCTTGCAGGACCCGGCACGCAACAGCTACGGTGCAGGCGATTTCGCCATCGATTTCGGCAAGAATGGCAGCTACGAGCTCGGGATCAACATCAATCATGCACTGACCAAGTCCGGCAGCAACTACACCTTCGAAACCGGCCTCGCGGAAGGCGGCGTGTACAAAAATCCCACCTGGAATTATGGACTCTGGACGGCGACAGGTCTGCAAACCTCCACCATTCCGGACCAAAACCACCCGACTAACCTCAGGACCGGCACCTACATCGGCCAGGCCAGCCTGGCCTACACGACCACCGGTGTCGCCGGATACGGCATGTATGCCAACGATCTGCACTACTTTTATGAAATGAGCGTTGACCTCGCCCTGTTGCAGCAGGCCGGCTGGGACGGTAACGCGTTCAACATTCACTGGACGCAGAACTGTGCCAACGACAGCATCATCGTCGATCCGCCTGCCCCCGTGCCGGAGCCCGGATCACTGGCGCTACTGGGCATCGGTCTGGCCGGTCTACTGAGCTTGCGGCGCCGCCGCTCTTGAGATTTCCGGCGGCGCTCAACACGGGCGCAGCCGGGGATGTTTACACTGGATGACCCGCGCGCGATCGCCAGTTCGCTGAAGGCTTTCGCAGAACTCAGCCGGCGCCGCAAGGCGGCCCCGTTCCGGTCGGCCAGGCCAATGCTCAACTGCTACGTCAATCGCGCCGGGCGCCAACTTCCGGAGCAACAGCGTGCGCGCCTGGAAGCCGCCAGGGATGAGTTGCGGGTGCTGTTCGGGCGTCCGCGCAAGTAAGCCGCGTCACGCCTACACACAGCGGCCGGCTCCGTCCGGAAAATCAGGCAAGGTATGATGCAGATTCTTGACTGCCTTATGTCGCCAGCCTCATTTTCCGGGAACAATACATGCGTAACTGGTTTCGCCGCTACATGCCCGACCACGCCGCGGTAAGCGACAACCGCTGGCTGGCACCATTTCGCTCCACACTGCTGCACCCGCGCCTGTGGCACCTCAACCGCCATTCGGCGGCCGGCGGTGTGGCGGTCGGGCTGTTCTGCGGACTGATTCCGGGGCCGTTCCAGATGATCTTCGCGGCGCTTTGCGCCGTCTTCTTCCGCATCAATCTGCCGCTCGCGCTGATCACCACGCTGTACACCAACCCGCTCACCATCGTGCCCCTGTATGTGGTCGCCTTCGGGCTGGGTCGTATCGTGCTGGGTATGTTCGGGTATGGCAATGGAGAGTTCATCCACCCGCCCGAATATGGCGATGCCGGTGCGACCAGTCTTCTGGAATGGATGGGCGCGCTGGGTGACTGGGCATGGCAGCTCGGCACGCCGCTGGCCATCGGCCTGCCGCTGCTGGCCGGGTTTCTGGCGATTGACGGCTATCTCGTTGTCTACTTCGCCTGGCGCGTTTATCTAATTCGCGCCTGGCGGCGGCGCGCCCGCAACCGCCGCGTCGGCCAACCGCCCATCGCATAGCAAAAGTCGGCGCTGGCAGGACGCCGCCAGCGTTGCATCGTGCGTGACGATCACCAGGCTGGTGCCGTGCACCGCGTTCATGCGCAACATCAAGGCAAACACTTCATCGGCGGTGTGGCGGTCGAGGTTGCCGGTCGGCTCGTCGGCCAGCACGCAAGCCGGCTGGGTCACCAGCGCCCGCGCCAGCGCCGCGCGCTGCCGTTCGCCGCCCGAAAGTTCGCCCGGCCGGTGCTTGAGTCGCGCGCCCAGACCCACTTCACTCAGGATCGCCGCCGCCTGTTCAAAGGCTTGCGCCTTCGGCAGCCGCCGGATCAGGAGCGGCATGGCGACGTTTTCCAGCGCCGAGAATTCCGGCAACAAATGATGAAACTGATAGACGAAACCCAGCGATTCGTTGCGCAGACGGCCGCGCTCGGCCTCTGAAGCTTTTGCCAATGCCACGCCGAGCAAATGCACCGTGCCGGCCGATGGCGCATCCAGCCCGCCCAGCAGATGCAGCAAGGTGCTTTTGCCCGAACCGCTGGTACCGACGATCGCCAGCGTCTCGCCCGCCCCGACCTGCAGATCGATGCCAGTCAGCACCGGCACGTCGGTCGCACCCTGGCGGAAGGTTTTGGCGAGGCCGGAACAGGCGAGAACGACCCCGCCGCCGGGCCGCCCCAAGGCGGGGCCAGACAACATTCCGGAAGCCGCGCGGCCCGGCGCGGCCGAACACCCGTAACCCCCTTCCTCGGGAAGGGGGCTGGGGGGAGGGCGCGTCACTTCATTCATACCGCAAAGCCTCCGCCGGATTCACCCGCGCCGCGCGCCAGCTCGGATAAAGCGTCGCGAGCAGCGTCAGGACGAAAGACACCGAGCCGATGGTCCACACATCCGTCCAGCGCAGGTCGGAAGGCAGGTCGGAAATGTAATAGACATCCTTGGCGAGAAACTGGAAGCCGAGCACGCGTTCGAGCGCCGGCACGACGACATCGACATTCAGCGCCAGCGCCACGCCGCCGCCGATGCCGAACGCGAGGCCGATCACGCCGATCAGCGTACCCTGGATGATGAAGATGCGCATGATGCTGCCGGGACTCGCCCCCAGCGTGCGCAGGATGGCAATGTCGGCGCGCTTGTCGGTCACCGTCATCACCAGCGTCGAGACGATGTTGAAAGCGGCCACCGCGACGATCAGCAGGAGGATGAGGAACATCATGTTCTTCTCGATCTGCACGGCGCGGAAGAAATTGGCATGGGTGCGCGTCCAGTCGGTGGCGCGCAAATCGGTGCCCATTTCACTCAGATTGGCGGCCAGTTCGCGCACCACGCGCGGCGCCATGAACAGATCGTCGAGCTTGAGGCGCACGCCGGTGACGCGATCATCCATCTGGTAGAGCTTTTGCGCATCGCCCAGATGTATCAACGCCAGGCCGGAGTCGTATTCGAACATGCCGACCTCGAAGATGCCGACCACCGTGAACTGTTTCATGCGCGGCAGTATGGCGGCCGGCGTGACCATGCCCTGCGGGGCGATCAACGCCACTTTTTCGCCTTCGAAGACGCGCAACGCATGGGCCAGTTCTGCGCCGAGGATGATGCCGAACTCGCCCGGCACCAGCCGTTCCATGGCGCCGACCTTCATGTGGCGGGCGAAGTCGGCCACGCCCTCTTCCTCTGCCGGCAGAATGCCGCGAATCAAGGCGCCCCTCACCTGGCCGTCGAAGCTCAGCATGCTCTGCCCCTGGATGTAGGGCGCGGCGGCGATGACCCGCGGATGGCGCGTGACGGCGGCGACGGCCGCGGGCCAGTTGTCCATCTCGCCGTGGATGCCGGAAATCTGCGCGTGCGAGGCGACGCCGAGAATGCGCGTGCGCAGCTCTTTCTGGAAGCCGTTCATCACCGACAGCACGACAATCAGCGCCGCCACGCCGAGCGCCAGCCCGAGCGTGGAAATCAGCGAGATGAAGGAGATGAAGCGGTTGCCGCCGCCCGATTTGCGGGCAGTGGTATAGCGCAGGCCGATGAAGGTTTCGAATGACATGGAGGCGGGATTCTACCTTGACGCTAGCGTGGCGCCGTACCCTGACAAGACCCGACATCGGACAGCAAACGCCGCAATTCCTTCCTGACCACAGCGTAGCATTCGCACGCATGACGCTCCAGTCCGCAGCGATCGAGCACGGCAATGTGGCCGCGGCGATAACTGATCAATCCGGCACGCTGCAGGTTACCGGCCGCCACGGTAATTCCCTCCCGGCGTACGCCGAGCATGCTGGCCACCAGTTCCTGCGTCATGACCAGATCATTGGAAGGCAATCGATCGAGTGTCAGCAGCAGCCAGCGACACAACTGCTGCTCCAGCGAATGGTGCCGATTGCAGGCAGCGGTCTGGGATATCTGCGTAATCAGCGCCTGGGTGTAGCGCAGCAGCAGACGCTGCAGCAAGCCGGCGCGATTGAATTCCTGCAACAGCAAGCGGCGCTCCAGCCGGTACGCGTGGCCCGCAGTCTGCACCACGGCGGAACTCGACGTGGTCTCTCCACCCATGAACAGCGAAATACCGACGACACCTTCGTTGCCCACGCCCGCGGCTTCGGTAGTCGCGCCAGACTCCATGACGTAGTGCAGCGAGACGATGGCCGTGGTGGGGAAATAGGCGTGCAGCATCTGTCCGCCGGGCTCGTAGAGCATCTTGCCGAGCGGCAGCGGGGCCAGCTCCAGATGCGCGGCCAAGGGCGCGAATTCCGCCGCCGGGAGGGCGGCGAGAAGATGGTTTAGCTGCGGACCAGGGGAAGATGACATCGTCAATCAATCCTCAAATAACCCAAGGTCTAGCCTTTGGTGGTGAATTCGACACCGATACCCCGATACCCGGTGTAGCAGCCAGCCAGGTTGAACATCGGCTCTCCGCTCACGCGGAATTGCTGCCGCACGCCATTGGCGTTGACCCGGCTGAAAACAAAATCGAGGAAGGGTTTCCGGGCGGCAATGCTAGCCAGCAACAATTTCCGCTCTGCCTCATTCCAGCCCGCCATCCGGGCATCGCTCGCCGCGTCAGGCGAGGTGCCGAGCTGGATGCCGAGCATTTCCAGCACCGGGCCGGAAACCTTGGTGAAGTTGTCGTTCGCGTCCTGCTCCCAATACCAGTCGGAAGCCAACTCGGTCAGGTTGCGATAGCGGGCTTCGCTGTCGCGTAGTTCGGCGGTCCGTTCCTGCACCGTCTGCTCCAACACCTTGTTGTAATTTTCGAGCTTCTTGTACAGCAGCCGCACTTCCAGCATGTTGCGGATGCGCGTCTTGACTTCGAGCAGATCGAACGGCTTGCTGATGAAATCCTTGGCACCGGCCTGCAGCGCACGCAACTTGTGGCCGGGTTGCGCAGTGATCACGAGGACCGGAAGGTAGCCATCCGCGGCATGGGACTTGAGGCCTTCCATCACCTCAAATCCATCCATGTCGGGCATCTGCAGATCGAGCAGGATCAGGTCGTAGTGGTTTTTTTCGTATAGCGCGCAGACCTCCCGCGGGTTCATCGTTGCGGTAACGCGGGTGTAGCCGGCCTCGCTCAACAACTGCTCGATCAGGATGACATTGGACTCCTGATCGTCAACAATCAGGATGCTGGCGTCAAGGATATCGGTTTCGGTAATCATCATGCTTTTCCTTTCCCGGCTGCGCGCGCCGCTGGCCCTTGCGTTGATTTCAGAACCACATCCAGGGTATCCATGAATTCGTTAACCTTGATGGGCTTGGTCAGATAGTCGGAAAATCCGGCCGCGAGGGCGGTCTCTATGTAACGGGGCACCGCATTGGCGCTGATCGCGATGACGGGTATATGCGCCGTCAACGGGTCGGCGTGGAGAATTTTCAAGGCCTCGATCCCACTGATGCCGGGCAGATTGATGTCCATCAGGATCACCGCCGGCTGATAGACGCGGGCAAACTCGATGCCCAGATTGGCGTCAGCCGCGGAGAGCAGGCGCAGGTCGGAACGGCGACCAATGAGTTGTTCGACCAGCTCCAGGTTGGCAGGATTGTCCTCCACGTACAGCACGGTGCGCTGCGCGGCGCCATCCGGCACCGGCACCAGCAGCGGGACCGCATGCTCAGCTTCCGGAATTGCCAGCAAGGGTCCGGTCGCCAGGCCCAACTCGAACCAGAACACACTACCCACGCCGCAGGTACTTTCCACGCCGATGGTGCCACCCATCAATTCGACCAGCTGCTTGGTGACCATCAGGCCGATGCCTGTGCCTTCCTCGGCGCCGGATTCCTTGCCGAGACGATTGAACGGCTGGAAAAGTTGTCCAAGCTGTTCGGCAGTCAGCCCCACGCCGGTATCCCGCACACAGATGCGAATCGCCTGCGGGGCGATCAAAGCGTACTCCACGGCAACCGTGCCTTGCGGTTTGTTGTACTTGATGGCGTTGAACAGCAGGTTGATCAGAACCTGTTTGACCCGGGTCCGATCGGCGCTGACAAAGTAGGGTAATTCGAAGCGCGGAAACGTCATGTCGATGCCGCGTTTATGTGCCTGCGGCTCGATCATGGCCCGGCATTCGAGCATGACCTCGGCCAGCGAGACCGGTTCAAACGACAGCATCGCCTTGCCCGATTCGATCAGCGCCAGATCGAGAATTTCGTTGATCAGTTCCAGCAGGTACCAGCCTGCCTTGAGAATCTGGTCGAGGTTGCGCTTCTGGGCGATCGTTGGTATCGGGGTGCCGGATTCGATGAGTTGGGCGAAACCGAGGATCGCGTTCAAGGGCGTGCGCAATTCATGGCTCATGCTGGAAAGGAAATCCGATTTCGCAAGATTGGATTTTTCCGCCACGGCGCGGGCCGTCTCCAACTCGGCATTCCGATCCTGCAGGGCCTGATCAAGCTGAGTTCGCTCCGCTTCGATTTGCTTGCGCGCCGTGTTGTCGGTGCCGATCAGCAGGTAGCCGATGATGCCACCTTGCGCATCGCGTAGCGCCGTGACCGATACCACTGCCGGCAGGCGGCTGCCATCCTTGCGGATGTAGGTCAGTTCGTAAATATCCTCGATGCCACGTGAGGCCTTGTACACCAGCGCCGCGAAGCCTGGCGTGATCTGTGTGCCGAGCTCGACGCTGAGCGCTGCGGCACGCGCGATGACTTCCTGCGGATCGGAAATATCGGCTGGCGTGATTTTATTCAGGACGTCAGCGGCCGCGTAACCCAGCATGCGCTCGGCACCCACGTTGAAGATCTGAATGACGCCCTGGGCATCGGTGGCGATACTCGAAAAATTGGCGCTGTTGAAGATCGCGTTCTGCAGAGTGCCCGCTTTAAGCAAGCCTTCCTGGCGGTTGAGTTCGGCGATGCCCTCCGTCTTGCCGGCATCGCCGGCAAGGGTGACGCTACTCATTGTTGTTTCGGACATGGCTGATTACCGTGAAAAGCGGACGCGGGTTCGACAGGGACCTGCGCTTGTCGGTCTGACAATGAAATCAGACTTTGGTTAGGGAAGCGCTGATCAAGTCCGTCACACCGACGTAGGCCGGTGTCCAGCTTGTTGAATTTCCTGGATTCCGGCTTGCGCCGGAATGACGAATATGGACTTGATCAGCATTTCCTTAGAGAATCTTGCGCCCGCTGATGACTCGGAGCAAGACGACGACGATGGCAATCACCAGAAGGATATGAATGAACCCCCCCATGGTGGATGATGTGACTATGCCGAGTAGCCAGAGGACGATCAAGACAACAGCGATTGTGTAGAGCATTTTATGGCCTCTTTCGTTTGGTGAGAATTATTCGCCCAGCAATTCGGCCACCGGCCCGAGTTGCTCGATATGCTGCGCCACCACTTTCACAATAACAATGATCGGAATGCTCAGCAGCAGGCCCCAGACGCCCCACAGCCACCCCCCGAACAACAGCGATACGAATATCGCCGCCGTGTTCATTTTGGCGATCCTGCCCGTCATCCAGGTCGTGACAAAGTAACCGACCAACGTGGCGATCACCATTGAAGCGGCAGCAGCCAGCAGCAGCATCGACAGCGATTCGAATTGCATGAAGGCCGCGATACCAATGACGCTGGCGGTAACCGCCGGACCGACGTAGGGAATCAGGTGCAGCAGTCCCGCCGTCACGCCCCAGGCGCCGGCATTTTCGAGGCCGATCCAGCTCAAGGCGATCCAGGTCAGCAATCCGACCAGGACGTTGGTCACCAGCAGCATGAACATGTAGCGCTGGATCGAGTCGTTGATGCCATCGAGGATGTGTACCGTGATCTTGCGGTTCGACATTGATGGTCCGGCGAGCCGCACCAGCTTTCTCTTGAAGGTATCTCCGGACAGCAGCAGAAAGAACGTCAGGAACAGCACCATGGCTGCCTGACCGATCAGGCCAGCGGCTACCATGGCGTTAGTCAAAAAGAAGTTGCCGAGGTTGAAGCCGGGCACATCGATGACAACGCGCGTCGCCCGCTGTCTTGGCAGCGCAGCCAAACCAGCGGCTTCGCTCGTCGCCTTTTCGATTTCACTGGCAGCGGTTTGCATCTTCTGCATGGTGCTGGCTTCACCTTTGCGCAACTTGGCGATGCCGGCCGACATCTGGCTCACCGCTTCAGGCAATTGGTCGATGATGGTGAGGATCTGCCCACGCAACGCGTAGGTCCCCAGCACAGTGATACACACCACCCCGATCATCACAATGCTGGTGCCGATCACGCGCGGAACGCGGACCAGTTCGAGCCAGACGACCAGGCGATTCAGTGTGTAGGCAAAAAGAATGCCGAGCAAGAGGGACACGAAGAAACCCTGCGCCCACTTCAGGGCGAACACTGCGGCAACAGTAGCAATGATCACCAGTGCGATTCCACGTCCAGCCTTGGATTCGGGAACCACGGACAGCAAATCAACAGTCTCCATGCGGGATGAAGATAGATTGCCAGGCAGATCTGCCGATTCAGTTGTTGCGATTACCGTCATTTTGAAACGCTCACAGTCAGCCCGCGAATGGGGTCATTGCCGAACGAAATGTTCGGCAATGACCAATGCTGCGCTAGCGCTTACTTGATGCGCATGTCGTTCTTGACGGATTTCACGCCCTTGACGCTACGCGCCAAGTCAACCGCCTTGCTCGCGGCGGTAGACGAACTCACGAAACCGCTCAACTGAACGATACCCTTGAAGGTCTCGACATTGATTTCAGCCACCTTCAGCGTGGGCTCATTGAAAATCGCCGCCTTCACCTTGGTGGTGATGACGCTGTCGTCGACAAATTCGCCGGTTCCTTCCTGCGTTGATGTGGACGCACAGCCGACAACAAACACCAGCGTAAAAGCCAGAAATAGAGCGGAAAGATATTTGCCAAATTGTTTCATGGTTGATTCTCCTGATGTGGAAAAAACAGAACTTCCTGATTGGGTTTCAGACAACAGCGTTCGCATGGCTGTCCGGGTTGGGAACCGAGTCTGACGACCAGTGAGACACTCTCTGTGTCGAAGCCTCTGAATGAATATAGTCAAAAACGCCCACTGCCGTCGGTACGCTGTCGTACATAGCGTTAGCACGCTGTTTAAATTCGACCGAATTCGCGGTGCCCGAACATAATGGCGCGATCCTGGAATGCGCAACGAGACTGAGCGGGTGACATTTTGCGTCTCACCTCGATGCAATTCGTCGCATCGGTGCTGGGATGCCGCCTCATTGCGGCATTCCTTGCGGTACCGCGAACAATATTCGAGCCATTCTGCTGAGATTGCTGGCCGTCATCTTCAGCTTGCAATGCTGATCAGCCCATTCCCATCCGCAGAAGACCATCTGTCGCATGCGCCCCACCGTCTTAACCCAGCCAAAGTGCTCCTCGCTGCGCTTGCGGATTGTTTGGCTCAATCGGTAGCCAATGTGTCGCGTCGTGCAGCCGTCGATGGCGCTGCCACCGCGCCGGCTATCGATCTGGGTGACGTGAAGCGTGATCTTGCGCTCGCGACAGGCGGCGTTGAAGTCGGCCGTGGCCTTGTCCGCAACCACCGTCTTGGCGTGGCTAAGGTTTCAGAAATGATGGCCACACTGTTGTAATACAGACCCACGGCCGCCACGATGGTGGACAAGACAACCATGGTCAGAAAGACCCGCGAACACCGCGCGGCAGCCTTGATGTCTTCGTACAACTCCTCCCGGCCGATCCGCTCGGGAGACTTTTCCTCCGTTGCGGACGGCTCCGGGTCGTCGCGCGGCAAGGTCGCCTCGACCGGCAGAATCACTACCCGGTTTCCCTCTTTGCCGGCGTAGCGTTTCCCCAGAAGATCGAGCACCGCCTCGCCCTGTTCCGCCTGCAGCAGAATCCGCACCAGCATTTCCCCATCCGGCAATCGGAGTTGCCGGTGTTCGAGCAGCGGGTGTTCCTTGAGAAGCTCGCGAATTTCCTCGCTGTCCTTCTCCGGCAACACCATCTCGATCAATCGCAGCGCCACGTGGCGTCATCCTTTCCATTTCCAGTCACGGATCTCCGGCATGTCCTCACCGTGATTTTCAATATAGGCCTTGTGATCGAGCAGCTTGTCGCGCAGATGCTGTTTGGCGTAGGCGGCGCGTGAACCCAGGCTCGGCACCCGGTCGATCACGTCGCCGGCCAGATGGAAGCGATCCAGATCGTTCAGCACGGTCATG
>JAUXOM010000032.1 GCA_030682175.1 Rhodocyclaceae bacterium | reverse complement strand
TGCGCCGGGCCGCCCCAAGCAAACGCGGCACGCGGCGCCAGCCGCAATCCGTGCAGCTATCGAATCGGGATACCCCGTAATAGACGGGTGTAGCGAGCCGTTAAGAACCCCCCGCGAGGGGGGCGAAGGGGGCGGGCGTTTTCATGATCGGTGGCGTTCGCCACCGATCATGAAAGCTAGCAGACCTTGCAGGATTCCACTGGCAGCTTGCGCGCCACCCAGCCCGGGCCGGCCATGCTGCCGGCCATGCCTTCGGGAACGTTATAGACCTGCGTCAGGCCCTGCATTTTCAGAAAGCGCTGTACCTGCGAGGTGCGGTTGCCGGTGCGGCAGATCAGGGCGATTGGTGCATTCATGTTGCCGCCGGTCTTGGCCAGCACTTCCTTGAGAAAGCCGGCGGCGCCCTGCGGGTGGATCATGTTGATGAGTGTGGCGCCCTGGGCGACACCGGTCTGCTGCCACTCGGGCGGGGTGCGGATGTCGATCAGGGTGATCTTGCCGGTGCGGGCGGCTTCTAGTGCCTCGTTGGGGGTCATTTCCTGCGCGTTGGCGGCGCCGGTGAGCAACAGGGACAGCGATAGTGCGACAAAACGAAAATATCTGGACATGGAGATTGGGCGGGATGTTGTTGTAAGGCACGGATTTTATAGCATTCTTGTGGCACCCCTCTCCCCCGCCTCTCTCCCGCAAGGGGAGAGGGGAGAGAAGCGCGGTAGTGGCTGTGAATTAACAGCCTTGCCGCCGGGCCGCCCCAAGGGATGGCGGCCCGCGCCGCCAGGCGCAATCCGCACAAAAGCGTGAACGGGGCCACCCCGTAATAAATGAGCGCAGCGAACAACAGTCACCCCTCCCGCGAGGGAGGGGCCGGGGGAGGGCGGGCTCTCTTGGTATAGTCCGTTCCGATGCTTGCCTACCTGATCCGTCGCCTGTTCTACGCCCTGCCGATTCTGATCGGGGTGAACATCATCACCTTCGCGCTGTTCTTCGTCGTCAACACGCCCGACGACATGGCGCGCATGCATCTGGGCGCGAAGCGCGTCACCGCGGAAGCCATCGACAAATGGAAGGCCGAGCGCGGTTACGACAAGCCGCTGTTCTGGCGGTCCGATGCCGCCGGTGTCGACAAGGTCACCGACACCATTTTCTTCGGCAAGTCGGTGCGGATGTTCGCCCTCGACTTCGGCCGCGCCGATGACGGTCGCGACATCGCCCGTGAAATCAGGACGCGCATGGGGCCGAGTCTCGCGGTGGCCGTGCCGGTGTTCGTGCTCGGGCTGTTTTCCGCGATCAGCTTCGCCTTGCTGCTGGTGTATTTCCGCGCCACCTATCTGGATTTCGCCGGCGTGGTGCTGTGCGTGGCGCTGATGTCGATCTCCGGCCTGTTTTACATCATCGGCGGCCAGTGGCTGGTATCGAAGATTTGGCACCTGGCGCCGATTTCCGGTTATGCCGAGGGATTGTCCGCGGCGAAGTTCGTCATCCTGCCGGTGCTCATCAGCCTGATTGCCGGCATCGGCTCGTCGGCGCGCTGGTATCGCACGATCTTTCTTGAGGAATACACCCGCGACTATGTGCGCACGGCGCGCGCCAAGGGCCTGCCGGAACGCCTGGTGCTGTTCCGCCATGTGCTGCGCAACGCGCTGATTCCGATCCTGACGGGCGCGGTGGTGCTGATTCCGACGCTGTTCATGGGCAGCCTGTTGATCGAGGCATTTTTTGGCATACCCGGGCTGGGCAGCTACACCATCGACGCCATCAACGCGCAGGACTTCGCCGTGGTGCGGGCGATGGTGTTCATCGGCTCGGCACTTTACATCGTCGGACTGCTGCTCACCGACATTTCCTACACGCTGGTCGATCCGCGCATCCGGCTGCAATGAGCAATGCAATGAGAATATTGAGCGCCGTAACCAACACCGGCATGGCAAGCCGCAGGGGGACTTGGCGTGCCGCGTAGCTTCATCGACCACATCGTCGTTACCGCGCCGAGCCTGGAAATCGGCGCCGCGTACGTGCGCAGCGCGCTGGGCGTAGCGCCCCAGGCCGGTGGCGAGCATGCGCGCATGGGCACGCACAATCTGCTGCTGCGGCTGGGTGATGCGCTGTATCTCGAAGTGATTGCCCCCAACCCGCAGGCCCCGGCGCCCATGCGCCCGCGCTGGTTCGCCCTCGATACCCTGGACCGGGATGCGGCAGCGGCGCTGACCGCCTGGGTGGTGCGCACGCCGGATATCCAGGCCAGCGCTGCGGCCTGCACGGAAAGGCTGGGCACCATCGAACCGATGTCGCGCGGCGCGCTCGACTGGCGCATCACCATTCCTGCCGATGGCCTGCCGCCGCTGGATGGGCTCGCCCCGGCGCTGATCGAGTGGCAGACGGAGGTCCATCCCGCTGCCCGGCTGGCAGATCACGGCCTGTCGCTCGTCAGCTTAGAGCTGTTTCATGCCGAACCCCAGCGCGTTTCCCGCCTGCTGTCATCCCTTGAGCTTGGGGGGCCGATCTCTGTCGCGTCGCCGCCTGCCGGCCGTGCTCCCTACCTTGTGGCGCAGATCGCTACGCCGCAGGGGCTGCGTCTGTTGACTGTCCACCATGCTGCAAATTAAATTCGTCCTGCTCTGGTCGGATCTCCTGTTCTTCGTGCTCATCGCCGCGGTGGTGGTCGGGGGCGTGTGGGCGGGCCGGGTCGAGCACCTGCGACTGGCCTGGCGGCAGGTGGGGCAAAGTCGCGTCGGCATGGCGACGGCGACGGTGCTGCTCGCCTTTGTTCTGGTGGCCCTGCTCGATTCCTTGCATTACCGCGAGCGGCTTCCCGGCGACCAGGAGAACTACGCAGTCGAGGTACGCTCGGCACTCGATGCGGCATTGACCGGCCTGCGTACCCGCACTGAAAAAACCTACTCCGCGCCGCTGGCGACCCACCTGTTTGTCAAGGAATCGATCAATAAACACGCCGGGCCGCCCCAAGTGTTTCTTGGCCCCCTGAGGGGAGAACTCCGCGCAGCGGAGTTTTCGGGGGGGGATGCGGATGCGGATCTGGGACGCGACTTTCCGCGCCTGCAGCATGGCGGAGCGCACCTGGGCGACGATCTGGCGGTACACGACAGCGATATCGCTGCCAAGGCGGTCAAGGGGCTGGGCTTGGGACTGCTTGGCACACTGGTTTTCGGGCTGGCGAGCCTGCCGTTGCGCCGCGCTGCCCCGCATCTGGCCTGGAATGCCCAACTGGTCACGGTGCTGGTGCTGTGCTTGCTCGCCGGGGTTGCGGCCGTGCTGGCGGGTGACTATCACGTGCTGGGCACCGACAAGGTGGGACAGGATGTGTTGTATCTGACGCTGAAAAGTGTCCGCACCGCAATCCTGATCGGCACCCTGACCACGCTCATCATGTTGCCGGCCGCAGTGTTGCTCGGCCTTCTGGCGGGTTATGCCGGCGGCTGGATCGATGACGTGATCCAGTATCTCTACACCACGCTCAACTCGATTCCCGGCGTGCTGCTGATCGCGGCTTCCGTGCTGATGATGCAGGTGGTCATCGACACCCATCCGGAGTGGTTCGCCACGACCGCGGAGCGCGCCGACGCGCGCTTTCTGGCGCTCTGCGCGATTCTCGGCATCACCAGCTGGACCGGCTTGTGCCGCCTGTTGCGCGGCGAGGTGCTGAAGCTGCGCGAACTCGAATATGTGCAGGCGGCGCGCGCGCTCGGCGTCTCGCACGCGCGCATCCTGTGGCGGCATGTGCTGCCCAACGTCATGCACATCGTCATGATCGCCATCGTCATGGACTTTTCCGGGCTGGTGCTGGCCGAGGCGGTGCTGTCCTATGTCGGCATCGGCGTCGATCCCAACACCATCAGCTTCGGCACCATGATCAACACCGCGCGCATGGAACTGGCGCGCGAACCGATGGTCTGGTGGTCGCTGCTGGCGGCCTTCGCCTTCATGTTCGTGCTGGTGCTGGCGGCGAACCTGTTCGCGGATGTCATGCGTGATGCCTTCGACCCGCGGGTGGTGAAGCGATGAGCCTCCGCCGGGCCGCCCCAAGGAGGCGACAAGCCAACGAACCGGAAGTCGCGGAGCGGCTGAACATCCGTCACCCCCTTCCGGGGGAAGGGGGCTGGGGGGAGGGGGTGCGACGATGAGTCTGTTATCCGTGCGCGACTTGACGGTGGCTATCGGTGCGGCAGCGCCGGTTGACGGGGTGTCGTTCGAGATCGGCGCCGGCGAAACCTTTGCGTTGCTCGGCGAGTCCGGTTGTGGCAAGTCGCTGACGGCCCTGGCGCTAATGCGCCTGCTGCCCGAGGCTGCGCGCATCGCCGCAGGCAGCGTGCAGTTTTCCGGGCAAGAGCTTTGTGCACTGACCGAAGCGCAGATGCGCGGCGTGCGCGGCGGAAAGAAAATTGGCCCCCCACGCTCTGCCTTCGGCTTCGCTGCCCCCCACGGGGGGGCGGATGCCGCCTTGGGGCGGCCCGGCGGCGGCATGGCCATGATCTTTCAGGAGCCGGGCGCCAGCCTCAACCCGGTGATGACCATCGGCGCGCAGATTGCCGAGGCCCTGAAGTTCCATACCGGTAAAGCGCAGGACGAAAAAATCGTCGAGCTGCTGGCAGCGGTCGGCATTCCCGATCCGGCGCGCCGGGCCACGGAGTATCCCTTCCAGATGTCGGGCGGCATGAAGCAGCGGGCGATGACTGCAATGGCGCTGGCCGGCGAACCCGATCTGCTGATTGCCGACGAGCCGACTACGGCGCTCGACGTCACCATTCAGGCCCAGGTGCTCGATCTGCTCGATGGCCTGCGCCGCGAACGCCACATGGCAATGTTGCTGATCAGTCACGATCTCGGCGTGGTCGCGCAGATGGCCGACCGTATCGGCGTCATGTATGCCGGCCAACTCGTTGAAGTAGCGCCGCGCGCCGCCTTCTATGCGGCACCGGGTCACCCGTACACGCGCCGCCTGTTCGCGGCGCTGCCCGATGCGGCGTCCGCGGATCAGGCAGCGTTCCGTCAGTCCCACGGTGATTCCACGCGGTTACGCCGACTGCTGACGATTCCCGGCAGCGTGCCGCCGCTCGGCACGCGGCACTTGGGTTGCCGCTTTGTTGAACGTTGCGGCGAGGCCTTGCCGGTGTGTCGCAGCACGCCACCGCCGTGGCGCGAATACACGGTGGGCCAGCAGGTGCGCTGCCATCTCGAAACAGCACGGACCCTGGTAGCGGAAAGTGCTGAATTTGCAGCGCGCGCCAAAGTCGGCGCTGGCGGGACGGCGTTGCTGGAGGCAAGCGGCCTCAAAGTGCATTTCCCGATCCGGCGCGGCGTATTGCAGCGAACAGTCGGCCACGTGCGCGCGGTCGATGGCGTATCGCTTGCGCTGCAGGCCGGTCGCACGGTGGCGCTGGTGGGCGAGTCGGGCTGCGGCAAGACGACGGTCGGCAAGGCCATCCTCGGGCTGCAAGCGCCGACCGGCGGCACAGTGAAACTGCAGGGCAAACTGCTGCAGGGGTTGGCTCCGGCAGCGATGCAGATGGTTTTCCAGGACCCGTTCGGTTCACTCAATCCGCGCCTGCGGATTGGCGAAATCATTGCCGAAGGCTTGCGGGCACTGGCGGTGGCCGGCGATCCGGCGTTACGGGTTGCCGCACTGCTGGAACAGGTCGGTCTTTCCGGCGACATGCTGGGGCGCTATCCGCATGAGTTTTCCGGCGGTCAGCGCCAGCGCATTGCGATTGCCCGTGCACTGGCGGTGCGGCCGCAACTGCTGATCTGCGACGAGCCGACCAGTGCGCTCGATGTTTCGGTGCAGGCGCAGATTCTCAATCTGCTGACCGACCTGCAGGCGCAATTGAACCTGTCCTACCTGTTCATCACCCATAACATCTCGGTGGTCGATTATCTGGCCCAGGAGGTGGCGGTGATGTATCTCGGCCGCATCATCGAGTATGGCACGGTCGATGAGGTGTTGCGCAGCGCCCGCCACCCCTATACGCAAGCGCTGCTGGCGGCAGTGCCACGGATCGAGGCGGACCGGGACGGCAACCGGGAGTATGTCCGCGTGGCGGGCGATCCGCCCTCGCCCGCCAGGCCGCCGGCGGGTTGCCATTTCCATCCGCGCTGCCCGCGGGCGGAGGCACGTTGTCGGGAAGCCTATCCCGATCCGGTGGCATTGTCGGCAACGCATACCGCGCGTTGTTTCCTTGCCGCCTGAAAGCGGACGCACTATTTCTTCGGTTTTGGCTTGACGGTTTTCCTGGCAGCGGGTTTTGCCGCTGATTTTTTGACTGGCGCGGCTTTTTTCTTTGCGCCTTTACCCTTTGCGGCTGTTCTCTTTGTGCTTTTACCTGTTGCGGCGGTTTTTTCGGGCGGCAATTGCGGCAGCGCCCGCGAGACCTGCTCGTAGCTGGTCTTGCTGCCCGGCCGCGGCACCAGCAGGCTGAGACCGGGACGGATCTTGGTGCGCGCGGTGATGCCGTTGATCTGCTTGAGGCGTGTCACATCGATGCCGCGCTGGATAGCCAGCTTGTCCAGTGTCTCGCCGCGCTTCAGCGTGTGCGTTTGCCAGTTGGATAAGGGCATGTCCTGCGCGGTGTGGCGTTCCAGATTGGCGTTGAAGGTGTCAACCTTGCCGACCGGCAGCACCAGCGGGCCCGCCTGGTGGCCGTTCATCACCGGTCGGTGATAGGCCGGATTGAGCAGGATGAAGTCTTCGATCGACATTTCGGCCAGCCGCGCGGCGACGGCGACATCCATGCGACCCGGCTTCAGGACGGTTTCAAAATAGGGTTCGTTGGGAATGGCGGCAAGATTGAAACCGAACAATTCCGGCTGCGCGACGATGTTCTTGAGTGCCTGCAGCTTCGGCACGTAGTAGCGGGTTTCGGCGGGCATTGTCAGGCTGGCGTAATCGGTGGGCAAGCCCTTCGCCTGATTCTTGGCGATGGCACGGGCGACGGCGTTTTCGCCCCAGTTGTAGGACGCCAGCGCCAGGTGCCAGTCACCGTGCATCTCGTAAATGGTCTGCAGATAATTCAGCGCGGCATCGGTCGAGGCGATGATGTCGCGGCGTTCGTCCACCCACCAGTTCTGTTCGAGGTTGTAGGACTTGCCGGTGGACGGTATGAACTGCCAGATGCCCAGTGCCCGCGCGGAGGACAGCGCCAGCGGGTTGTAGGCACTTTCGACCATCGGCAGCAGCGCCAGTTCGGTCGGCATGCCACGTTTTTCCAGTTCGACGACGATGTGATGAAGGTAGCGGCGACCGCGTTCGACAAAGGTGCGGTGCAGCATGTCGGGACGATTGAGATACCACGACTGCCGGTTGGCCACCAGCGGACTGTGCAGGTCGGCCATGCCGAAGCCGTTACGCATGCGCTGCCAAAGATCGTCCGGGGCAGCCGTCAGGTCGATCATGGGGGGCAGGGCCGGGGCGTCCTCGACAACCTCCATGGGCAGTCCTCCCGGCAGCAGTTGCGCGGACATCACCATCTGTGTGGCTGAAGGGGGCAACTCATCGGCAGCATGGCCGGCCGCAACGCTGGCAAACAGGCAGATGACCAGCGACAGTCGAATATTGGTGGTGATGAAGCGCATGAGAAAACCGGACCGCATGGAGGGGGCCGAGTTTAAGCGACTTGGCGGTTGAGCGCCAGCCAAGTACTGCTGCAAGCCGGCGAACAGCCGGAGAGGCGCATAATGTGCCGGGATACCGTTACGGCCCTGACGCCCGGAGCGGTCCATTGTCGGCCCCAGTGCTGCGGATATCCACAATATCTGCGGTAGCGCTGAAGGTGGATAATCGCAACGCGACTTACTGCTTCATTCAACTATAAAACGAGGAGGATTCACCATGAAGATGCGCACGTTAGTCATCGGCCTTGCCGCCGCAACTTTTTCGCTGGCCGCTTTTGCCCAGCAGCCCATCGTAATCAAGTTCAGCCACGTCGTGGCGGCGGATACGCCGAAGGGCAAGGGCGCGGAGTTCTTCAAGCACAAGGCCGAGGAAATGACCAAGGGCCGGGTCAAGGTCGAGGTGTATGCCAACAGCACTCTCTACAAGGACAAGGAGGAAATGGAGGCGCTGCAACTGGGTGCGGTACAGATGCTGGCGCCTTCCCTGTCCAAGTTCGGACCGTTGGGTGTCAAGGAGTTCGAGGTGTTTGATCTGCCCTACATCTTTGACGGTTACGACAGCCTGCGCAAGGTGACGCTCGGCCCGGTCGGCCGGCAGTTGCTCGACAAGCTCGAGGCCAGGGGCATCAAGGGCCTCACCTACTGGGACAATGGCTTCAAGTCGATCTCGGCCAACACGCCGATCAAGTCGCCGGCCGATCTCAAGGGCAAGAAAATGCGCATCCAGTCCTCCAAGGTGCTTGAAGAGCAGTACCGCACGCTTGGCGCGATTCCGCAGGTGATGGCTTTCTCCGAGGTGTATCAGGCCCTGCAGACGGGTGTGGTCGATGGCACCGACAACCCGCACTCGAACCTCTATACGCAGAAAATGCACGAAGTACAGAAGCACATGACCATCACCGATCACAACTATCTGGGATATGCGGTGATCGTCAACAAGAAGTTCTGGGATGGCCTGCCTGCCGACGTGCGCAAGCAGCTTGACGATGCGATGGACCAGGCAACGCGCTACGCCAACCAGATCGCCAAGGTCGAGAACGACGATGCCCTGGAAATGGTGCGCAAATCCGGCAAGACACAAATTTATGTGCCGACCAAGGAAGAGCTCAGCGCCTTCAAGAAGGCGATGATTCCGGTGCACAAGAAGATGGAATCGCGCGTCGGCAAGCAAACCATCGATGCGGTGTACAAGGCGACCGGCTTCAATCCAGCCAAGCTCTGATCCAGTCTGATTCTTCCCGCCGCACGGCGCCGCTGCCATGGCGCGGTGCGGCGTTGTTCGTTCGGGGAACCCGATGTTAAACAAAGCTCTGAATCATTTCGAGGAACTGCTGGTCACTTTCCTCATCGGCGGCGCCACCCTGATCATTTTTACGGCGGTGGCGCACCGTTATCTGGCCGGACTGGCTATTCCCGGCGTGCAGGACTGGTTGCTGACGCTGAATTTCGGCTGGGCGCAGGAACTCACCATCATCATGTTTGTCTGGATGGCCAAGTTCGGCGCGGCCTATGGCGTGCGCACCGGCATCCACGTTGGCGTCGATGTCATGATCAACCAGTTGTCCGACAGCAAGCGCAGCAAGTTCATCATCTTCGGCCTGCTGGCCGGCGCGAGCTTTACTGCCATTGTCGGGTCCCTGGGTGCCCACTTTGTCTGGGAGAACGGCGCCAAATTCGCCATTTACACGGCGCTGGGCATTTCCACCGGCGATCTTTATGCCGGTCCCACCACCCCCGATCTCGAATGGCCGACCTGGATCGTCTATTCCGCGATTCCGCTCGGTTCCTACCTGATGTGTTTCCGTTTCCTGCAGGTCATGGCGATATTCATGCGCACCGGCGAACTCCCGCACCACGAGCACGGCCACGTCGAAGGTATCGAGGAGGAACGCGTTCCGGTGGATGTCAACCCGTACAGCATGGATGACGACCTGCACCCGCAAGACTTGAAGCACTACCCGGACGGTACGACCAAGCCAACGGAGAAGAAAAAATGAGCGCCGCAATTATTTTCTTTCTCCTCGCCATCCTGATGCTCACCGGCATGCCGGTGTCGATTTCACTTGGCCTGACAGTGCTGATCTTTCTGTTCGGTTTTACCGAGGTGCCGCTCGAGGCAGTGGCGCTCAAGTTGTTCACCGGCATCGAGAAGTTCGAGATCATGGCGATCCCGTTCTTCATCCTCGCCGGCAACTTTCTCACCCATGGCGGGGTGGCGCGACGGATGATCAACTTCGCCACCGCGATGGTCGCCCATCTGCGCGGCGGACTGGGCCTGAGTTCGGTGTTCGCCTGCGCGCTGTTCGCGGCGGTGTCCGGCTCAAGCCCGGCGACGGTGGTGGCGATCGGCTCGATCATGTTGCCGGCGATGGTCAAGGCCGGTTACCCGAAGCGCTTTGGTGTCGGCGTCATCGCTTCGTCGGGCGGGCTGGGCATCCTGATCCCGCCCTCGATCGTCATGGTGATGTATGCGGTGTCCACCAATACTTCGATCGGGGCGCTGTTCATGGCGGGGGTGATTCCCGGCCTGCTGCTGGCGCTATTCCTTGGCTTTACCACCTGGTATCGCGCCAAGCGCGGCAACTATCCGCGCGAGAAACCGCACTCATGGGGGGAACGCTGGCAGACCTTTCGCAAGTCGGTCTGGGGTCTGTTGCTGATCATCGTCGTCATGGGCGGTATCTATAGCGGATTGTTCACGCCCACCGAAGCGGCGGCGATGAGCGCGGTCTACGCTTTCGTCATTGCGGTGTTCGTCTACAAGGATCTCAAGTTTTCCGATGTGCCCAGAGTGTTGCTGAACTCGGCCAACATGAGCGCGATGCTGCTCTACATCATCACCAACGCGATGTTGTTCTCCTTCATCCTCACCAACGAGCAAATTCCCCAGGGCATCGCCGAGTGGCTGCTGGCATCCGGGCTCGGCGTGATTGGTTTTCTCATCGTGGTGAATATCCTGCTGTTGATGATGGGCAACTTCATGGAACCCTCGTCGATCATCCTCATCACCGCGCCGATTCTTTTCCCGATCGCCATGAGTCTCGGTATCGACCCGATCCATTTCGGCATCATGATTGTCGTGAACATGGAAATTGGCATGATCACGCCGCCGGTCGGCCTCAATCTTTATGTCGCCAGCGGCATCAGCAAGATGGGCCTGACCGAGTGCACCATAGCGGTCTGGCCCTGGCTGCTGACCATGCTGGCGTTCCTGATGCTGATCACCTATGTACCGGAAATCTCGATCTGGCTGCCGCGCACGCTGGGCATGATGTAATTGCCCGCCGCCTTCGCCCCCCTCTCGGGGGGGGGCTTATCGGCTCGCTGCGCTCGCGTATTACGGGGCGCTTTCCTTGGCAGCGGAGCGGATTGCGGCTGGCGCCGCGTGCCGCGTTTGCTGGGGGCGGCCCGGCGCAAACGCTATGCTGTTTCCGCGGTAGCGCCAGATGCCCCTCAACGCCCGACGATGTTGGGCTTTTTTCTTTGTGCTGTCGCCGGATGGGTGTCCAATCTGCGATAAAATCGCTACCCTTTTGTTTTACTTACCAATCTGCTGGAGAAAAGAATGGCAACTGAGCGTACCCTGTCAATCATCAAACCCGATGCCGTGGCCAAAAATGTGATCGGCAAGATCTATTCCCGCTTCGAGACCAATGGCCTGAAGATCGTTGCCTCACGCATGGCCTGGCTGTCCGAGCGCGAAGCCGGCGGCTTCTATGCCGTGCACAAGGAGCGCCCCTTCTTCAAGGATCTGGTGCAATTCATGAGTTCCGGCCCGGTGATGATCCAGGTACTTGAGGGCGAGGGCGCCATCGCGAAGAACCGCGACCTGATGGGCGCCACCGATCCGAAGAAGGCGGCAGCGGGCACCATTCGCGCCGATTTCGCCGACAGCATCGACGCCAACGCCGTGCATGGCTCGGACGGTCCGGATACCGCCAAGGTCGAGATCGCCTATTTCTTCCCGGCGCTCAGCGTTTTTTGACCCGGCGTTTTCCAAGCGTTTATATTTCGTTCAATGGTCAATCTGCTCGATTTCGATGTTGACAGCCTGACGGCCTGGTTCGCGCAACAAGGCGAAAAGCCTTTTCGTGCGCGCCAGTTGTCGCGCTGGATGCATCGTTTCGGCGTGGATGATTTTGGGCAGATGACCGATGTGGCCAAATCGTTGCGCGCCAAGCTGGCCGACCTGGCCGAAATTCGTGGCCCCCAGCCGTTACGCGACAATACTGCCGCAGACGGCACGCGCAAGTGGCTGTTGGATATGGGTAACGGCAATGCCGTCGAAACCGTATTCATTCCCGAGACGAACCGTGGCACCCTGTGCATTTCCAGCCAGGTCGGCTGTGCGCTGGAGTGCTCGTTCTGCTCGACCGGGAAGCAGGGATTCAACCGCAACCTGACGACCGCCGAGATCATCGGCCAGCTCTGGCATGCCAACCGGATGTTGGGGGCGGTCAGGCAACCGGGCGTCGATGATTCGGGCGAGCGCGTCGTCAGCAATGTGGTGTTGATGGGCATGGGCGAGCCGCTGGCAAATTTCGACAACATGACGGCCGCCCTGCGGCTGATGCTCGACGATCATGCCTACGGGCTGTCGCGCCGGCGGGTGACGGTGTCGACCGCCGGCCTGGTGCCGGCGATGGATCGTCTGCGCGACAGCGTGCCGGTGGCCCTGGCGGTGTCGCTGCACGCAGCCACGGATGCACTGCGTGACGAACTGGTGCCGATCAACCGCAAGTACCCGTTGCGCGAACTGATGGCGGCGTGCCGGCGTTATCTCGAAAAAGCCCCGCGTGACTTCATCACCTTCGAATATGTGCTGCTGGCCGGCATCAATGACAGCGACGCCGATGCCCATGCCGTGCTGCAACTGACGCGCACGATTCCCTGCAAGTTCAACCTGATTCCGTTCAACCCCTTCCCCGGTTCCGGTTATCGTCGGCCTTCGCCTGAGCGGGTGCGGCGTTTCCAGGAATTATTGATCAATGCCGATGTTGTTGCCACGGTGCGCAAGACGCGCGGCGACGACATCGATGCAGCCTGCGGGCAACTGGCCGGGCAGGTTAAGGATCGTACCCGGCGGCATGCTGCGCAGGTGGGTACAGCGCGCCCCCTGACACGCCAGAGCCTGCCAATTACGCTGGAGGTAAATGCGTGAAGCTCAAGTTGACGATTCTTTTGCTGGCAGCACTGGCCCAACTTATGTCGGGTTGTGCGGGTGCTCCCGTCGTCGCTACGGATTCCGCCAATGTTGATCCGGCCGTTTCACGCCAGACAGCCACGAGCGATGAGGGCAAGCGTGCCAAGGTGCATACCGAATTGGGCAGGCTCTATTTGCAGGAAGGGAGCTACGAGGTAGCGCTTGAAAGGGCGCGTGTGGCGATCGACGCTGATAGCGGCTATGCGCCGGCCCACAACTTGATGGCGCTGGTTTATATGGCACTGCGCCAGAATCAGTTGTCCGAGCAAAGCTTCCGCAGGGCATTGCAACTGGCTCCGGGCGACCCGGAAATCAATAACGACTTTGGCTGGTTCCTTTGCCAAACAGGAAAACCCAGGGAATCCATTGCCAATTTCCGGGTGGCAATTGGCAATCCGCTGTATCAGGCGCCCGGCAAGGCACTTACCAACGCCGGCCTGTGCGCCTTGATGAATAACGACGACCGGCAGGCCGAAGATTTTCTAACTCGTGCCGTACGCCTGGACCGTGCCAACCTGACGGCATTGTTCTGGCTCGCCGACATTACCTATCGCAGCAATCGACTCGATGATGCACGCCGGATCATTAAGGATCTGCATGCCCGGCTGGATCCCACCCCCGAATCTGCCTGGCTGGCCCTGCGGATTGAGCGAAAAATAGGTGACCGTGAGGCCGAGGCACGCTTTACTGGCATCCTGAATCGAAAATACCGTGGGTCGCCAGAGCAGCAAAAACTCTCGCGCGGGGAATTCGATTGAGCAACATGCAGCATAATTCTCCTGACATGGCTGATGCCGTGAAAGTCGGCGCTGGCGGGATGGAATGCCC
>JAUXOM010000082.1 GCA_030682175.1 Rhodocyclaceae bacterium | reverse complement strand
GCTCGAACACCGCCTTCAGGCTGTCGCCGACGAGCGGCACGACGCTCTGGTAAGGGTCACCGTGTTTGGTTTGCAGCATGAGGGTCAACTGGCCGTCCCCGAGCAGTTCGGTAAAAGTCGGCGCTGGCGGGACGGCGTCAGCCGGCTCGCCGCGTGATATGGGGACGGCGGTTGCATGGTGCACGGTACCGCGCAGCCGCAGTTGTTCGTCGCAATCGACCAGCAGCAGAGAAACCAGCCCATGCCCGCGCAACTGGCAGCCAAGCCGGCCGGGCGTCTTGAGGTTGCCGGCAATCAGCGCCGTGACTGCTGCCAGTTCGCCCAGCAGCGCTTGCACGGCCGGCGGATCGTCGCGGCCGGCGCTCATCTCGTGCCAGGCATTGCCGAGCGACACCATGGCGCCGCGGACGTCGAGATCTTCGAACAGGAAGCGGCGCACACTATCCATCAGCACAGCCCCCCCCCCGAAACGCCGCTGCGCGACGTTGTGTGCGGCAAAGCCGCATCCCGCTTTGCGGGACCAGCCTTCGGCTGTCCTGCGGCCTGCGGCCTTGTCCCCCAGGGGGCAGAGAAACACTTGGGGCGGCCCGGCGTGTTTCTCATCGCACAAAACTTTCAAACAGGGTCGGATCGAAACCGACCAGCAATTTCCCGTCAGGCGTTTCGATCACCGGCCGGCGAATCACACTCGGGTGCTCGACCATCGTCGCCACCGCCTGGCTCTGCGTGGAAACGGCCTGCTGCTCGGGTGTCAGCTTGCGCCAGGTGGAGCCTTTGGTATTCAGCAAAGTTTTCCAGCCGGCGTTGCGACACCACTCGACCAGGCGGTCGCGCGGCACGCCCTGTTTCTTGTAATCGTGGAATTCATAGTCGATGTCGTGCGCATGGCACCAGGCCAGGGCTTTCTTCACGCTATCGCAGTTCTTGATGCCGTAGATGCGACACACGGTTTTATTAGGTTCTTTGGTCATAATCCTTAGGCTGCCTGAGTGAGTTTCCCTCTATTTTTCGTCTTCCAATCCGCCGACATTATGACGCCAATTCTTGCTCATGCCGGGGCGCCTGATCCAATCGTTCATGAACTGCCGAGGCAAGGCTCATGGTGCTTTGTTTTCGGTTGCCGCCAGCCCTCGGCAGGCATAATGCCAGTCAAGACAGCAAACCCTCCGCTTCGGTGGCGTAACCCATGAAAATAACGACTTTGCGATCTTTTGCCGACAGCAATCTTGCAGTTCCTCCCGCTACGGCCTGGTATCTCTCCGACCTCGGCGAATTTCGCGGCAAGCAGGAGCTTTACACCCGGCAGTCGCCGCAACGCCTCAAGGCCCTGCGCGAACATGCGCTGATCGAAAGCGCGGTCTCCTCGAACCGTATCGAGGGCGTTTCCGTCGAACCCTCTCGGGTGCGCGATTTGCTGGTGTCGCCCAAGCCTCTGTTCCGTGACCGCGACGAGGAAGAGGTACGCGGCTACCGCGATGCCCTTACTTTGATTCACCAGGATGCCCAGCGCATCTCGATTTCCAACGAGACGATCCAACGTCTGCATGCCATGACCCGTGGCCAGATTTGGGATTCCGGCCTGTACAAGGAAAAGGACGGTGACATCATCGAGCGCTATCCAGATGGCAGTGAACGCATACGTTTTCGCACTGTGTCGGCGAAACAGACTCCGGCGGCCATGGATCAGTTGGTAGCTGACTGGCAGGCCTGCCTGGAAGAGCGCTGGGTGCCATCGCTGATCGCGCTGGCAGCGTTCAATCTCGACTTCCTGTGCATCCACCCGTTCCGCGATGGCAACGGCCGGGTATCTCGCCTGCTCTGGCTATTGCAGAGCTACCAGTTGGGCTTCGAGGTCGGTCGCTACATCAGCCTTGAGCGCCTGGTCGAGCAGAACAAGGACCGCTACTACGAAACCCTGGAGCAGAGTTCGCAGGGCTGGCATGAAGGCCGGCACGATCCCTGGCCGTATATCAACTATGTGCTGTCGATCCTGAAAAGCGCCTACCGCGAGTTTGCCGAGCGTGTGGGGGAGGTCAAGGCACCGCGCGGCGCCAAGCGCGATCAAGTGCTGGCCGGTATTGAGCGACTGGCGGGCAGGGCGGGCGGATTTGCGATCAGCGAACTGGAGCAGACTTGCCTTGGCGTCAGCCGCGATATGGTGCGACGTGTCTTGCGCGAGCAGCAGGCGGCAGGCTCTGTGGAATGCCAAGGACGTGGGCCAGGGGCAAAATGGGTGGGGAAAGGGGTAATTACCCCTAAGTAAGGGTAATAAAGAGGGTAATAACGCGGAGCCCATCGAAAATCAGGCATTCGCGATAGCTAAAAGTTCAGAAGTGCAGTTTACCCGCCGGACAATGATTCGACTGTTCCAGACAACTGAGCGTCGGTTGCAGGTTCAAGCCAGTTTCCTCTTTCAGTCGGCGGGCCGCTGTCTTGAGTTCGCCGATCTGGAAAGTTGTCGGCGCGCCACTGGTGGCGAAGGCGATGACGTTGCCGCTGTCGCAGGAGGGAAGGGCGATGGCGCGATCAGCGAAAGCTTCGTTGATGCGCGCCAGCGCATCGCGCACGCCGCGTCGCTTCGACAGCAGGTTGGTCGCCATCAGGCCGGACGAACTCAGGCAGGCCTTGCAGTTGAGATAGAAGGGCAGGGTGTCGAGCATGCCGGTGCGGGCGTTTTCGTCGAAGCCGTCGACGAGGATCAGGTCGAAGCGCTGCTGGCTGGCGGCGACGAATTCCGCGCCATCGCCGATGACGATCCGCAGCCGTTCGTCTTCTTCCGGCAGCTTGAAATTCTGCCGTGCCACCGCGACCACGGCGGGTTCGATTTCCACCACCGTCAGTTTTGCCGTCGGCCGGTGGCGGTAAAGAAACTTGGTCAGCGACGCAGCGCCCAGGCCGATCAACAGGACGGAGCGCGGCCAGTCGGCGGCGGGCCGCAACAGCAATGCCGCCATCATTGCGCGCGTGTAGTCGAGTTCCAGCGCCCAGGGACGCGCCACGCGCATCGCGCCTTGCACCCAGTTGGAACCGAAATGCAGGTAGCGGACGCCAGCGGATTCGCTGACCTGGATTTCCACGGTGCTCAGTTCAGCGTGCGGGACAACTGCACGCGGAACTCGCGCACCAGATTGTCGAACTGCGGCTGCGCGGCGAGCAGCTTGAACAGGGTCAGCATGGTCTTGCGGCCGGCCTCTTCATTCCAGCTACGGTCGCGGCGGACGATTTCGATGAGCTGCTCGAATGCGCCGCGATAGTCCTGGCCGACCGCCAGGGCGTTGGCCAGTTGCAGGCGGGCATCCAGAGCGTCCGGTTTGTCAGCCACTGCGGCCTGCAAGGCGGCAACATCGGCCCCGCCTCCCGCCACGGCCAGTTGCAACTGCGCCTGCAGCGAGGCGACGCGCGCCGTGTCGCGTGCCCGGTCGGCGATGACATCCAGCAATTCGCGCGCCTCGTCGAGGGCATTGGCGGCCAGGCTCATCTCGACAAAATCGAGGTAGGCGTTGTCGTTACTCGGGTCGAGGTTGATCGCTTCGGCCATGATCTTGCGGGCGGCATCGATTTCGCCGCGCGCATAGGCCGCCAGCGCTTCCTTGCGCAGCGGATCGGCCGGCGAGGGCAGCAGGCGGCCGAGAAACTCGCGGATCTGCGCCTCGGGCAGGGCGCCGGTGAATTCATCGACCATCTGGCCATCGACAAAGGCCTTCACGGCCGGAATGCCGCGCACGCCATAGCGTGCCGCGAGTTCCTGGTTTTCGTCCGAATTGACCTTGGCGAGAATGAACTTGCCGTCGTACTCGGCCGCCAGTTTTTCGAGGATGGGCTTGAGGATGGTGCAGGGCTGGCACCAGGGCGCCCAGAAATCGACCAGGACCGGTGCCTGCTGTGAAGCGGCCAGCACTTTCTGGTCGAAATCGGCAACTGTGACGTCGTAGCTGTGATCTGTCATGTGATAGGTTTTTCTCGGTCAGTGTTGTTTCTGATAGCTGCCCAGCAGCTCGGCCTGGGCAAGGATATGGCCGGCCATGACCTTTTCAAGTTGCGCCTTGGTCGGCCGGCCGATGTCGGGCGTCCGAGTATAGTTGCCTCTCGCATCGGGCCACGCTTTTCTGCTGGCAGCCCGCCGGGCCGACCTTGTGTTGGGGCGGTGCCAGCGGTAAATGATGGTGACAAAATGACGCCGCATGTCTATACTGCGCACGTCAAAAACGATTGCCATCAAGGAGACAGCCATGCTTGCTCAAACCGGAAAGCGACTTACCACCAGAATCACCGACCATGTGCAGGGAACACTGCAAGTGGCGGCTGACCTCGTGGGCGCGACGCTTAACCAGTTTGTCGTGCAAGCGGCCCTGGAAAAGGCGGCCAAGGTCATTGAAAGCGAATCGACGATTGCCCTGACACGGAGGGAATCACTGAGACTGCTGGAGATGATTGAAAATCCTCCACCGCGCAATGAGAAATTCCTTCAGGCTCAGGCCCGTTACCGGAGGATGAAGAACGATGCTGGTTCTCCCGCTGAACGACGGGCATGACAGGAAGGGATTCGATTGCGGAGATGCCGATCTCAATGGTTGGTTTGCTCAGGTTGCCAGGCAACACAAGGAAAAGGGCATTTCCTCGACCTTTGTAGTTGTGGCTGACAAAAACCCTGCGGATGTGCTTGGTTTTTACGCGATTAGCCTGGCTGAACTGGTCAATCCGGATTTACCGGTTCAGTATCGAAAACGGCTGCCCGGCAAGGCGCCGGTCTTTCGGCTGGGCAGATTGGCAACTGCCCAGGCGCAGCAAGGCAAAGGTATTGGAGAGTTCATGCTTTTCGACGCCATTGACCGGGTGACGCGTATCGCAGGCGAGGTCGGTGGTATCGGTCTCGTGGTCAATGCGAAGCCTTCAGCAGTCGGTTTCTATAATCGCTATGGTTTTGAGCAGATGGCAGATCACCCGCTCAATCTGCTCTTGCCGTTTTAATGCAACTCTTCCCCAACCCCTTCCCCGCAATAGTCCCCGACATGTCACCCATCCTCAAGCTTCGCGGCACCGCCGCCTTTTCCGCTTCGCGTCTTGCCCGTCTGGCCGAGCAAGTCGGGGTTCCGCTGGTGGCGGAGCACTGGTATTTCGTCGAAACAGACAGCAGCATGAACGCCGACGAGTTGCTGCGCTTGAAGGAATTGCTGGGAATTCCGGCTGAATTGCCGGCTGCGCCTCCTGGACAGTTGATGCTGGTGACGCCGCGCCTCGGCACGATTTCGCCGTGGGCCTCGAAGGCCACCGACATCGCGCACAACTGCGGCTTTGCCGCCATCAAGCGCATCGAACGCGGCATTGCCTACCACGTTGAAAAGTCGGCGCTGGCGGGACGGCGATTAACCGAGCGGCTCCACGACCGCATGACCGAATCGGTGCTCGATTCCATCGATGCTGCCGATGCTTTGTTCCATCACGTCGCCCCGCAGCCGCTGACTTCGGTGGATGTCATTGCCGGCGGGCGCGCCGCATTGGTGAAAGCCAATGGCGCACTGGGGCTGGCCCTGTCCGAGGACGAGATCGACTATCTCGTCGAGAACTTCAGCAAAATCGGGCGCAACCCGACCGACGTCGAACTGATGATGTTCGCCCAGGCCAATTCCGAGCACTGCCGCCACAAGATCTTCAACGCCTCGTGGACCATCGACGGCATCGACCAGAATATGTCGCTGTTCGGCATGATCCGCGCCTCGCATCAGGCGCACCCGCAAGGCACGGTGGTGGCCTATTCCGACAACGCTTCCGTGATCGAAGGCGCGCCGATCAAGCGCTTCTACCCGCAGGAAGGTGGCCGCTATGGCTATGTCGAAGAACTGACGCACATCCTTGCCAAGGTCGAAACCCACAACCATCCGACCGCCATCTCACCCTTTCCCGGCGCCGCCACCGGCTCGGGCGGCGAGATCCGCGACGAGGGCGCGACCGGGCGTGGCTCCAAGCCGAAGGCGGGGCTTTCCGGCTTTTCCGTTTCCGACCTGAAAATTCCCGGCTACGCGCAACCGTGGGAATCCGCCTACGGCAAGCCCGACCGCATTGCCGCCGCGCTCGACATCATGATCGAAGGGCCGCTTGGCGCCGCGGCCTTCAACAACGAATTCGGCCGGCCCAACCTGGCTGGTTACTTCCGCAGCTTCGAGCAGGAATTCGACGGCGAGATGCGCGGCTATCACAAGCCGATCATGGTCGCCGGCGGCGTCGGCAATATTGCGGATCGTCATTCCTTCAAGGAACAGTTTCCGGCCGGCACCAAGCTGATTCAACTCGGCGGCCCCGGCATGCTGATCGGCCTGGGCGGCGGCGCGGCCTCCTCGATGGCGACCGGCACCAATGCCGCCGATCTGGATTTTGCATCGGTGCAGCGCGGCAACCCCGAGATGCAGCGCCGCGCACAGGAGGTGATCGACCGCTGTTGGCAAATGGGCGAGCTGAATCCGATCCTCGCCATTCACGACGTCGGTGCCGGCGGCATCTCCAACGCCATGCCGGAACTGGCCAACGACGCCGGGCGTGGCGCACGCTTCGACCTGCGTGCCGTGCCTAACGAAGAACCGGGCATGGCGCCGCGCGAGATCTGGTGCAACGAGTCGCAGGAACGCTACGTGCTGGCCATCGCACCGGAACGGCTGGCCGAATTCGCGGCGCTGTGCGAGCGCGAGCGCTGCCCCCATGCCGTGATCGGCACGGCGACCGAGGAACGGCAACTCGTGGTCGAGGACGGCCATTTCGGCAACCTGCCCGTCGACATGCCGATGGAAGTGCTGCTCGGCAAGCCGCCGCGCGTGCACCGCAATGCGGCGCGCAAGACCGTCAGCATGCCGGCGCTCGACCTTGCGGCGATTGACCTGAAAACCGCCGCGTTCAACGTATTGCGCCTGCCCGCCGTGGCCTCCAAGAATTTCCTCATCACCATCGGCGACCGCTCGGTGGGCGGCATGACGGCGCGTGACCAGATGGTCGGGCCGTGGCAGACACCGGTCGCCGACGTCGCCGTCACCGCGATGGGTTACGACACGAATCTCGGCGAGTGTTTTGCCATGGGCGAGCGCACGCCGCTGGCCTTGCTGAATGCCCCGGCTTCGGGGCGCATGGCGGTGGGCGAGGCGCTGACCAACCTTGCCGCCGCTACGGTGAGCGATCTGGGCATGGTCAAGCTCTCGGCAAACTGGATGGCCGCTTCAGGCCATGGCGCGTCGTCCGGCGGACTCAGCACCGAAGACGCCGCGCTGTTCGACACCGTCAAGGCCGTCGGCCTCGATTTCTGCCCGGCGCTGGGCATCTCGATCCCGGTCGGCAAGGATTCGCTGTCGATGCGCACAAAGTGGGAGGAGGCCGGGCAGACCAAAATGGTCACCGCGCCGCTCTCCTTGATCGTCACGGCCTTCGCGCCCTGTGCCGACATTCGCAACACGCTGACGCCGCAATTGCAAGCCGACGCGGAGGTCGGTGAAACCGAACTGATCCTGATCGACTTGGGTGCCGGCCAGAATCGCCTCGGCGGTTCGGCGCTGGCGCAAGTGCATGGGCTAAGCGGCGACGTGCCGCCGGATGCCGACGCTACGTTGCTCAAGGCTTTCTTCACCGCCATCCAGAGCCTGCGGCCGCGGATCCTCGCTTACCACGACCGTGCCGACGGCGGCCTGTTCGCCACGGTGTGCGAGATGAGCTTCGCGGGCCACCAGGGTGTTTCGCTCAACCTCGACGCGCTCTGCTACGACCCGCAGATGAACGACGTCGATGGCATCGAGAAGAAGCCCGAACTGCTCGGCGGCCGCATGCACGACCGCATGCTCAAAGCGCTGTTCAATGAAGAACTCGGCGCGGTAATCCAGGTGCGCCGCGCCGACCGCGACGCCGTGCTGCAGGCGCTGCGTGACGCCGGGCTGGGTGCCTGCACCCACGTCATCGGCACGCTCAACAATGCCGACGAGATACGCATCTGGCGCAATGCAAAGTCGGCGCTGGCGGTACGGCGTGCCGAGCTGCAACGCATCTGGAGCGAGGTGAGTTACCAGATTGCGCGGCTGCGCGACGACCCGAGCTGCGCGCAGGAGGAGTTCGATGCTGTGCTCGATGCCGGCGATCCGGGTTTGTCAATGCAACTGACGTTCAACCCGCATGAAGACCCGGCTGCGGCATTCTCGATTGGTGGCAATCGTCCGCGCATGGCAATCCTCAGGGAACAGGGCGTCAATGGCGAGGTCGAGATGGCCGCCGCCTTCGACCGCGCCGGCTTCGACTGCGTCGACGTCCACATGTCCGACCTGATGGCCGGCCGCGTGCATCTGGCCGACTTCAAGGGCCTCGCGGCCTGCGGCGGGTTCTCTTACGGCGACGTGCTCGGCGCGGGGCAGGGCTGGGCCAAATCGGTCCTGTTCCATCACGAACTGAAGGACGAGTTCGCGGCATTCTTTGCACGCACCGACACCTTTGCGCTGGGCGTCTGCAACGGCTGCCAGATGATGAGCAACCTGGCGTCGATCATTCCCGGCGCGCAGGGCTGGCCGACATTTCACAGGAATAGGTCGGAGCAGTTCGAAGCGCGCTTCGCGATGGTCGAGATCGTCGCTTCGCCGTCGATCTTCTTCGCGGGCATGGCCGGATCGAAGCTGCCGGTTGTCGTGTCGCATGGCGAGGGGCGGGCGGTGTTCGGGGCAACCACGTGTCCCGACATCGCCCTGCGCTACATCGACAATCGTGGCGCGCCGGCAACGACCTACCCGTTCAATCCCAATGGCTCGCCCGACGGCATCACCGGCCTGACCACCCCGGATGGCCGCTTCACCATCATGATGCCGCACCCCGAACGGGTCTTCCGCAGCACGCAAATGTCCTGGCATCCGGCCGGGCTGGGCGAGGATTCACCGTGGATGAGGATGTTCCGCAACGCGCGGCAGTGGGTCGGCTAGCCGCAAGTCGTTCGCCATCCAACCAGAGTGCCAACCGTCTCGGTTCGGCTCGGTGCTGCCTCATAGGCAGCAATGCGATTACGGTCATTGGCCGTATTATGACTTCGGGCAAGTGCTGTTTAGGGTTGTGCGATGCCTGCCATCACGCGCATGTGATGCAGGGCGTGACGCGGCCTGAGGCAGGCGTCGCACAAGCCTCGGGGGAGGAAACCGCGGAATGCATCGTGGCGGCTGATCAGGCCGGCCAGGCTATGGG
>JAUXOM010000104.1 GCA_030682175.1 Rhodocyclaceae bacterium | reverse complement strand
CAAGAACAAGCCGAATAACTCTCCAATTCCCCATCAATATCAGGCAGTTGGCGTGTTCATCGTGACTACGGCAGAGCGGAACTTCAGCTTAACGGCTCGCTGCGCTCGTTTGTTACAGGGTGCCCCCGTTCAAGTTTTGAGCGGATTGCGGCTGGCGCCGATGCCAAGAGAAGCTCCCCGTAATACGCGAGCGTCAGCGAGCTGTAAAGAACCCCCCGCGAGGGGGGCGAAGGGGGGCGGGCGTGAAGAGGGGCGGGCCTCAGTTCAACTGGATACGCCGGCCCCACGGCACCGGGGCCTTGCCCTTGACCAGCCACAGCACTGGATAATTCGGTGGCTGGGCGGGAAATTCGCCTTCCGCGTCGGTGAAATAAACCAGCGAATCCGGCTGCTGGCCGCTCTTCTCAATCCACTCGAACACCGGCGCGAAGGAAGTTCCGCCGCCACCGGCAAACTGGCGCGGCAGGCGCAGTTCGTCCCAGGGTTCGAAGACCCAGGGTGCATCCGCCGCCAGGGCGGTGTCGCAGGCGAACAGGGTAATGCGCACCGGCATCGTGCCCTTCAGCGCGTTCATTTCGCCAAGAAAACTGGCCAGGTCGCCCTCGCTCACCGAACCCGAAACGTCGATGGCGACATGAATGTCACCGGAATGGCTGCGCAGGCTGGGCCAGATCACTTCGCCTTCACGGCGCGAGGGGCGCTGCCAGGTATAGTCATCGCGCCCCACCTGGGTCAGGTATTGCGCCAGCAGCGCCCGCCACGTCACCTGGGCGGCCAGCGCACTCTCGGTCAGGCGGGCGAGCTGCCCGGACAATTTGCCCGCCTCGCGGGCGCGCTGCGCGGCGGCGGCCAGATGACGTTGCCATTGCTGCTGCAACTGCTCCTTTTCTTTCGCGGTCAGCGGCGGTGGCGGCCCGTTTTCCTCATCCCCCGCCGTCCCGCCAGCGCCGACTTTCTCCGGCGAACTGCCTCCCGCGTCGGGATCGATCTCCTGCGGATCGCCGCCGCCCTTGCCCTGCGCTTCCGACTCCTGCTCGCCCTGCCCGCCGCCCGCCCCGCTCTCGTCGCTATCCCAGACATGGTCGTCGAGCATTTCGCTGTCGAGATCGTCGTCGATGCAGGGGTAGATTTCTTCGGCAGCCATGCCGCGATACAGGTCGATCACCTGCGCATCGAGCGGCGGCATCAGGCCTTCGTCCATGAGCAGCGGGTTGATGGCGAAATCGCAGGCCAGGTCCCATTTGCGCTGCACGCGATGGCCGCGGCGGGCGAAATGGCCCAGTGCGCAATGCAGTGCCTCGTGGGCCAGCGCGAACTGCACCTCGGCGGAAGTCAGGTTCTCGATCCAGTCCGGGTTGTAGTAGATGGCGCGCGCATCGGTCGCCGTGGTGCGGCACCAGGCGCCGGCAGGTTTCAGTGGCAGGCGCAACACCAGCGCACCGAGGAAGGGCTTGTCGAGAATCAGCCGGGTTCGGGCCGCGGCCAGCCGGGACTCGGCATCACTCATAAAGCATCAGGTCGGCCACCGCATTGGCCCAGCCGGAAAACTGCGGCACGGCAAACAGCGCCGCGCCAATGCCGCGATGCATGTCGGACACCAGCATCACGCCCATTTCGCGCTGGGGGAATTGCTGCGCGTAGTCGAGCATGTTGCCCCAGATGCGCGCCGCATCCGGCGCGTCCTTGACACGCATGGCGCGCCCCGCCAGCGCGGCGGCCACGGCGTATTGCAGGTCGATCTCGGTGGGCGCGGAAACGGCCTGGCCGGCACAAATGGCATCGAGGTCGGGCAAGCGGTCGAGGCTGTCAATGAAGGCGGCGCACTCGATGCCGGCCGCATGGCCGACGCAGGCCGCCAGCGCGCCGCCAAGCAATTCCGGATGGTCGCCGAACTTTTGCAGGGCGCGGTGGGCGAATTCCCAGGAGCGCGGGCTGGGGAAGGCCATCTCGCCGCCGGCATTCCTCGCCGGATCGAAAGCGAAAATCAGTTCGGGCTTGAAGCGCAAAAAGGCGATCAAGCCCTCGTCAATGCCGTTGGCGTAGGCCCAGGCTGCCCAGTCGTCAAGATTGACGTCCACCTCAAAGTGGGAAAAACGATTGGCCAGCGGCGCCGGCATCGCGTAGGTGACGCCGCGGTCGCCCTGGCGGTTGCCGGCGGCGAAGATCGCCCAGCCCGCGGGTACCCGGTAGTCGCCCAGCCGCCGGTCGAGGATCAATTGATAGGCGGCCGCCGACACGGCCGGCGGCGCCGAAGTGATCTCGTCAAGGAACAGCACACCCTCCGGGCCATGGCGCACGGCATCGGGCAGCATCGTCGGGGTCGCCCATTCGACATGATCGCCGACGCGAAAGGGGATGCCGCGCAGATCGGAGGGTTCCATCTGCGACAGGCGGATATCGACGACCGGCACCTGGTGCCGTGCGGCCACCTGGGCGACGATTTGCGACTTGCCGACACCCGGCGGCCCCCACAGCATCACGGGGGTGTGGTGGCCGGCGGCGGTACTCTGGAATTCACGATCAAGAACAAAGGCAAGTTGGGCAGGGCGCATGGAAATCAGAAGCTCTCATAGTGCAATTGATCGGCAGGCAAGTCAGCGGCAGTCAATGCCTTGCATGCCGCTTCGACAAAACCGGGCGGGCCGGCAACATAAACCTCGCGCCGGGCGAAATCGGCTTCGGCAAGCAATCGCGCGGCGGCGGCAACTCCGGCCGACGGCAGGTCATTCGCCTTCAGCGTGGAGAAACTGAAGGTATCGAGCGCTGCAGCCCAGGCGCGGCACTGGTTTTCGAGGTAGTGGCCGTTGTCGCGCGTCGCCGCCCAGATCAGTTGCAAGGTGCCCGGCATGTTCGCGGCGACGGCACTCTCGATCAAGCTCTTGGCCGGGGCGAAGCCGGAATCGCAAACGATAAAGCTGATGTCATTGACCACGTCCTTGCGCAGCACGAAATCGCCAAACGGCCCGAACAGGCTGACCGGATCGTTGGCCGTGATTCCCCCGGCAAACAGGCTGCGCGCAAAATCGTCATCGGGGTTGTTGCAGATATGGAAGAGCAGATTGCGATCGTCACAGGGACAGGAAGCAATCGGGTAATCGCCACGGAAAATGGTACTGGCCCCCGAAATGCTCAGCGTGACGCGCTGACCGGCCAGAAAGCGCAAGCGGCCGGTGCGCGGTGTCTGTAGATGCAGCAGCATGATGTCGGTTGCCAGCGGCGCGACTTTTCTCACCGTGGCGACTATTTCCTGTTCGGGAATGTCGGACGGCAGGTTCGCCTCGAGCATCTCGATCTCCAGGTCGGAAATCGCCGTATGCGAACACAGCAGCGCATGGCCCTGGGCGCGTTCGCTGGCCGACAGCGGATAGTCGGTGTTATTCACCTGCTGGATTTTTCCCGAAACAATGCGCGCCTTGCACAAGCCGCAATTGCCGTTACGGCAACCATACGATGGCGCCAGACCGGCGCGCAATGCCGCCTCAAGGACGGTTTCATTGCCTTCGACAAAGAATTCGCGCCCCGAGGGCTTGACCTTCACATGGGCCGTCATGACACGCAGCACATCATCCAGTACCTCCAATGTATCGGCGGGCTTCTCGCTGCCCAGCACTCCGGCAAGCCCTTGATCAATGAACTCGCCCAGTGCGGTGAGTTGCTCCGAGGGCGAAGCGGCCACCATCATGTCAATCCGCTCGCGCAAGGCCTCGAGGAGATCATGGTAGCTGGTGAGATGGCGGCGGACCTCCGCCAGCTCCTCACTCTGCGCGGCGAGACGCTGCGCCAGCACCTCCTGATTGGGCAGCACCCGCTCGCGGATGCGCCGCCCGAAGGCCTCTTCGCGAATCTTGGCGGTACGCTCGAAGGCACCGGAATCCTCCAGGCGCACATCGGGAAATACCTTCAACAGGTCATCCGTGGTCACCATGCCATCGTGCGATGGCAGGGCACCACTGGCGATATGCTTTTGCATATCCGCGCGCGTCACGCCGGTCAGATGCGCCGCGCGTGAAACCGTCAGCAGATGCGACATGAAAACCTCCTCCGATCAGTTGCCCGGTAGTTCTTGATATTTGCACTTGCCGTGCATTATTCATGCAGCGAAGATCATACAACGCTATCACAGACCGCCCGGGGCTAGCGCTCCTCGGGCGGCTTGAGTTTGCGGAATGACGCCCACAGCGCCAGGTCGTAGCCAATTTTCATTGCCGCGCCAACGACCAGCGGCGCGCCCAAGGCCACCGCGCTCATCAGCCAACCGGCAAATGCCGGGGCCACGGCCCAGCCACCGAGTCGTACCAGGTGCGTGACGCCCGAGGCAAACGTGCGCTCTTCCGGTTTCACCATCGCCATGACATAGGACTGGCGCGTCGGCACGTCCATCTCCACCAGTCCCTCGCGCAGCAGGAAGAGGATCGCCGCGACGGCAAAATTCGGCGCCAGCGGAATGGTCAGCAGCAGCAGGCTCGACGGAATGTGGGTGAACACCATGGTATTGACCAGACCGATGCGCCCCGCCAGCCAGGCCGCGCCCAGATGCGAGAGGGCGTTCATCAGGCGGGCGCCAAAAAACAGCATGCCGATCAGCGCCGCTGAAGCACCAAAACTCTCGAAAAAATACCACGACACCAGCGCCGCGCCGAGGAAGCCGCCGGCAATGCTGTCGATGGCAAACAGCAGCGAAATCCGCCACAGCACCTTGCGGCTTTGCGGCGACATCACCAGACGCTCGACACGCGCTGGCACTTCGGCAGCCGCCGACAGACCGGCATAGATCGGCAGGCCGGCGGCCAGCAAACCGGCGTAGACAAGGAAGGCGGCGCGATAGGCGGTCAACTCCGCCATCCCGGTGGCAAATACCAGCAGTTCCGGCAGGGCAGCGGCCAGTGCGCCGAGGCCGTGCCCGATATCCATCAGCAGGTTGTAGCGGGCAAAGGCCCTCGTACGCCCGGCATCATCGGTAGTCGCCGGCAGGATGGCCTGCTCGATGACCAGCGCCGCGCCGCGATCGCGGCCCATGCCATTCAGCATACCCAGCAACGCCGCGGCGACGATCAGCCAGCCCTCGTTGCCCAGCGCCAGCAATACCCCAGCACCTGCGGAAAGTGCCGTCAGCCATAGCAGTGCGCGCCGCCGGCCGATCCGGTCGCCCCACCATGTGGTCACCGCCACCGACAGTGTTGCACCACTCAGGCCCGCGCTCAGAATCAGCCCCAGCCAGGTCGCCGAGAGACCCAATCGTGCCACATAAAGCCCCAGTAGCACGCCAGCCATGCCTGTGGCCAAGGCTCGCAGAAAGGCACCAGAATAGAGCCGCTTTCTATCATTGTCGTTTATATTCATAATCTTGGATAAATAGGTATTAACATCTACGATAACGTAGAGTAAGTTACTAAAATAGTTATTGCAATTTATATAACAACTATGTAAAGTTCTCTACATGATACAACTCGTCGAATGGCTCGTTCTCGTCACCACCCTGCCAACGCGCAACGCCGCGGCACGTATGCGCCTGTGGCGCGCGATCAAGGTCCTCGGCTGCGCGGCCTTGCGCGATGGCGTCTATCTGCTGCCGGCACGCGATGAAACCGGCGCCGCGTTGCGCGCGCTGGCAGACGAGGTGCGCGACAGCGAAGGCAGCGCCGAGGTGCTGTATGTAGCTGCCGACGGCGCTCAGGATGAAGCGTTTCGCCGTCTGTTCGACCGCAGCGCCGGCTACGACAGCTTGATTGCCGAGATGCAGACGAGCTTCCCGGATGAAAAAGCCCTGCGCCGACTGACGCGGGATTTCAACGCGCTGGCAGCCAGCGACTACTTCCCGGATGCAGCCCGCCATCAGGCACAACAAGCCTTGGCGGATCTCGCCGCACAGCTGTCACCCAACGAACCGCGGGCGCTGCCCAATGCCATCCGCCGTCTCGCCAGCGCCGACTTTGTCGGGCGAATCTGGGCGACACGCAAGAATATCTGGGTGGATCGCATGTCCTCCGCCTGGCTGATTCGCCGCTTCATCGACCCCGAGGCAAACTTTCTCTGGCTGGAAACGCCGGCCGACTGTCCGCCGGACGCGCTCGGCTTCGATTTCGACAACGCCACATTCACCCATATCGCCCCCGCCAACCATTCACCCGAACTCGTCACCTTCGAGGTGCTGGCGGCAAGTTTCGGCCTGGCTGCCGATCCGGCCATTGTCCGCATCGGCACCATCGTTCATTACCTCGATGTCGGCGGTACGCCGGTGACCGAGGCAGCGGGCATCGAGGCCGTCCTGGCCGGCCTGCGTGCCGGCGCAAGCAACGACGACGCACGGCTGACCGCAGCCGGCCGCGTTCTTGACGGCCTTTACACAAATTACCAGCAATAGTTGCAACCCCGCGCTGCCAATCCATTCATGAAGGAGATTTCGCCATGCCACCCACCCAAAAGCATCTGCAAACCAGCATTTCCAGAACGGGCAAGGACTATGCAGAATTGCACAACTGGATCGACGATCCGGAGCTGAAAACCGCACGCCACGACTTCACGAAAATCTGGGAGTTCGGCGCCGCAATCAAGGCAAAATACGGCGCGGAAGGTCTGCAGGAGTACATCGAGCACCTGCGCGAAGACATGGACGTCAAGCTCATGAAGATCTGGGGCAAGGATGCCACCACGCGCGACGAGGCGCTCGACTACTACGGCATCCGCAGGAAGGGACGCGACTACTCGCTCGACATGGCGGACATCAAGATGCTGCAGGATGCGGGCATGTCGGCGGAAGACCTGGACCATTCGCTGAAGGTCGCCGGCCGGGCGCTGGACATTGCGCGCCGTGTCGTCAGCGGCAGTGGCGCCCAAGTCGACCTGGAACTGGTCGGTCGGGGGGCGCTCTTCCACGACCTCGGCAAGGCCAAGACCCATGCCATCGAGCATGGCCTCCTCGGTGCCGAAATGGGCAAGGCCCTGGGACTGCCCGACACCATCAATGTCATCATGGAAAAGCACATCCGCGGCGGCCTGACGGCTGCCGAGGCCACCGAGCTTGGCCTGCCGGTCAAGGACTACACGCTCCACAAGCTCGAAGAAAGAATCATCATCTACGCTGACCGCCTCGTCGACATCATCTACGACGGCCTGGTCAAGGTCGACAGCGCGGCGGATGCCGAGCTGCGCTTCGAGAACATCCTGAGCAACGAAATCAAGTACGGCAAGAACGACATCACCCGGGAACGCTATTTCGGCTACCACCGCGAAATCCAGGGACTGATGGGCACGCCACCACAATAACAACAACCAGAAACACCCCCCAGCACGAGGAGATTCGCCATGACCGACATCAGCAACGCCGTCCCTGACAACGCGGCGGGCGCGGCTAACGCCGTCCCGCCAACGCCGACTTTGGGCGAAGCTTTCAAGTACTGGCTCAAGCTCGGTTTCATCGCCTTCGGCGGCCCGGTCGGGCAAATCGCGATGATGCACACCGAACTGGTCGAGCGCCGCCGCTGGATCTCCGAACATCGTTTTCTGCACGCCCTCAACTACTGCATGCTGTTGCCGGGGCCGGAGGCCATCCAGCTCGCCATCTACATCAGCTGGCTGATGCACGGCGTCAAGGGCGCCGTGATGGCCGGCGTCCTGTTCTTCATGCCGGCCTTCGTGCTGGTCACCGTGCTGGCGGGGGTGTATTTGAGCTATGGCGACCTGCCGGCCATGCAGGGCATCTTTTATGGCATCAAGCCCGCCGTGGTCGCCATCGTGCTGTTCGCCGCCTGGCGCATCGGCAGCAAGGTGCTGAAGAACGAGGTGCTGCTGGCGATTGCCGCACTATCCTTTGTCGGCATCTTTTTCTTCAAGATCGGCTTTCCGTGGATCGTCCTCGCTGCCGGCATCCTGGGCGCCATCGGCGGCAAACTGCTGCCCGCCAAGTTCAAGGCAGGCGGTGGCGGGCATGGCGCGTCCGGCAAGACGCACGGCCCGGCCATTATCGACGACGACACGCCGCCGCCCGCGCACGCGAAGTTCTCGTCGGGCAAGACCCTCGCGATGACCGGGATCTTCGTGGCGATCTGGGCCGTGGCCTTGCTGGCGCTCGCCGGCACGCCCGTGCTCTTTGAGATGGGCGAGTTCTTCACCAAGGCCGCTTTCCTCTCCATCGGCGGCGCCTATGCCGTGCTCCCCTACATTTATCAGGGCGCGGTCGAGCAATTTGCCTGGGTGACCGGCCCGCAGATCATGGACGGCCTGGCATTGGGCGAAACAACACCAGGGCCGCTGATCAAGTTCGTCACCTGGGTTGGCTATCTTGGTGCCGTCGACAAGGCGGTATTTGCCTCACCCGTCGTCGCCGGCATGGCGGGCGCGGCGGTGGCGACCTTCTTCACCTTCCTGCCGAGCTTCTGGTTCATCATCGCCGGCGGGCCGATGGTCGAGGCGACGCGCGGCGAGCTGAAGTTCACCGCGCCGCTCACCGCCATCACCGCGGCCGTGGTCGGCGTGATCCTGAACCTCGCCGTGTTCTTCGCCTGGCACACCTTCTGGCCCAAGGCCAGCGAGGCCGATCCCTTCGCCGCGCCGTTCGAGTGGCTGCCCGTGATCGTCGCCATCGCCGCCTTCCTCGCACTCTGGAAATACAAGGTCGACATCATGAAAGTCATCGGTGCCTGCGCGCTGCTGGGTCTCGCCTACTCCTTCTTCATGTGAGAAAAACCATGCCCTACGAACTGAAACCCCTCACCTGCAATCCCGGCGCCATCTCCGGCATGTCGGAGAAGATCATCGTCAGCCATTACGAAAACAACTACGGCGGCGCGGTGAAGCGCCTGAATGCCATCGAGGCGCAACTGGCGGCAATCGACTGGCCCGCTGCACCGGTGTTCACCATCAACGGCTTGAAGCGCGAACAGATGGTGGCGATGAATTCCATGCTGCTGCACGAAGCCTTCTTCGACAGCCTCGGCGCCAGCCAGACCGATGCGGGCCTTGCCACCCAGATCGACAAGGACTTTGGTAGCTTCAGCAATTGGGCAACGCAGTTCGCCGCCATGGGCAAGGCGCTCGGCGGCGGCTCTGGCTGGGTGCTACTGGCCTGGAGCCCGCGCGACGGCAAACTCGTCAACACTTGGGCGGCCGACCACACCGGCAACCTGGCTGGTGCCACCCCGCTGCTGGCGCTCGACATGTACGAACACAGTTATCACATGGACTTCGGCGCCAAGGCCGGCGCCTATGTCGATGCCTACATGAACAACCTTAACCTGGCCACAGCATCGGCCAAACTCGCCCGCGCGAAAGGAGCCTGACCATGGAACGCACCATTACCCCCGCCCAATTGCAAAACGAATTTGCCGACAAGCTCATTCTCGACGTGCGCCGCGGCAGCGATCTCGCTGCATCAGCCGAACAACTGGCCGGCGCGCACTGGCAGGATCCCGAAAAACTCGCCGACTGGGCTGGCACGCTGCCGCCCGACAAGGATATTGTCATCTACTGCGTGCGCGGCGGCTCGGTGTCCAATGGCGTGATCGACGCATTGCATGCCAAGGGTCTCAAGGCCCGCTTCATCGCCGGCGGCATCGAAGGCTGGAAAGCCGCCGGCGGCGTGGTAATTGCAAAATGAAATGGGTAACGCGCGAACGGCCGAAAATCGATCGTATCGCCTGTCCCTGGCTGGTGACACGCTTCGTCGATACGCGTCCGGAGTTCCTGTATGTGCCGGGTGGCGAGGTGATGAAGGTCGCCGCCGCAACGGGTGCCATTCCCTATGACGTCGCGGGCGTCGAACTTGGCCATCATGGCGACCGCTGCAGCTTCGACGCATTCATAACCAAGTATGCCCTGCGCGACAGCGCACTCGACAAGCTGGCACTGATCGTGCGCGCCGCCGATACCGGTTCCCCGCAACTGGCGCAGGAAGCTGCCGGCCTGCTGGCGATTTCCAAGGGACTCTCGCTTAATTTCAGCGACGACCACGAGATGCTGAAGCACGGCATGGTGGTGTACGACGCGCTGTATGCCTGGTGCGCCGATACGCCGACCCGGAAGATCGCCCGCCTCATCGGCCTTCAATAATGATCCTCCCTGCCGGCGTTGCGCCCGAAGCCGGGTTGCTGCTCGCTGGCAAGGCGCTACGCGCCTTCGTTGACGGCTATGTCGCGATACTGCTGCCCGCCTATCTGCTGGCGCTGGGTTTCGGCACCTGGGAAGTCGGGCTGCTCAGCACCGCCACCCTGTTGGGCTCGGCACTGGCCACTTTTGCGGTCGGCACCTGGGGGCATAAATTCCATCACCGCAAGTTGCTGCTGGCCGCCGCCCTGCTGATGGCGGCGACCGGGCTGGCTTTTGCCGGCCTGTCATCGTTCTGGCCACTGCTGCTGATCGCCTTCGTCGGTACGCTGAACCCGAGTTCTGGCGATGTCAGCGTATTTTTGCCGGTGGAGCATGCGCGGCTGGCCGAGGCCGCGCCGGACGCGCTGCGCACCAGCTTGTTTGCCCGCTATAGCCTGATCGGCGCGCTGTGCGCCGCAGTGGGGGCGCTGGCCGCCGGGGTACCGGATGCCTTGGCGGAATTTGGCATCGACCAGCTAGCCGCCTTGCGCGCCATGTTTGTTGCTTACGGCGGCGTTGGCCTGGCAGTCTGGCTCTTGTACCGCAAATTGCCCGAACCACCGCCGCATGAGCAACCCCGCCCACCCGCGCCACTGGGCGCCTCGCGCAGCGTCGTCATCAGGCTAGCCGCCCTGTTTTCCGTGGATGCCTTTGCCGGCGGTCTGGTGGTCAATTCGCTGCTGGCCCTGTGGCTCTTTCAACGCTTCGAGCTTTCGCTGGCGGCTGCCGGATCGTTCTTCTTCTGGGCCGGCTTGCTGACCGCCGCTTCGCAACTGGCCGCACCCTGGGTAGCCAGTCGCATCGGCCTGATCAACACCATGGTGTTCACCCACACGCCGGCCAGCATCTGCCTGATTCTGGCCGCGTTCGCGGACAGCCTGCCCGTGGCTCTCGGCCTGTTATTGGCCCGCAGCGCGCTGTCGCAGATGGATGTGCCCACCCGATCGGCCTTCGTCATGGCCGTCGTCACCCCACCGGAACGCGCCGCTGCCGCCAGTTTCACCACCGTGCCGCGCAGCCTGGCTGCGGCGCTGAGTCCATCGTTGGGCGGCGCGCTGTTCGCGGCAGGATGGCTGGCGGCACCGCTGGTCGCTTGCGGCGCTCTGAAGATCGCTTATGATTTGGCGCTGTTTGTCGCCTTCCGCCGCCATGAAAAGGAAGCGCAGCAAAAAGCTTCAGGCTAACTTTCATGATGCGTGAAACATCACCCCGCATCATGAAAGACACCCACCCCCCTTTGTGCGCCGTTGGCCTAAACCTCAATTCGCACCACGGAGAGCACAGAGGACGCGGAGCAACGGCGCAAGCACACAACATTGACGCACAGCCAACGGGCGACATGCTCTTATTTCGTAACGTCTGGTTTTTTCTCCGTGATCACCGTGTCCTCCGTGGTGAACTGCTTTTCCCAGGATGATCCTGCCTGGCGGTGTGGCTGTTGTAGCGGAAACTGCCCGAGCCACCACCACATGAGCAACCTCGCCCACCCGCTCGGCCTTCGTCATGGCCGTCGTCACCCCACCGGAGCGCGGAGCAAATCCGGATTCGTCATTGCGGCGCAAGCCGGAAGCACGACACCGGCCTGCGCCGGTGTGACGGACTTGCTCGGTGTTTCCTCAACCTGTCAGCCGAACAGGATCAGGTTGGAGCGCAGCATCATGAGCGTGGCGATGGCGGTGAACATCAAGTAGCCGGCGGCGGCGATGCCGGCCAGCCGGGCGGTCGTTGCCGGCACTACCGTGGCCAGACTGGGGACGCGGCGGAAGAACTGCAAGGCGCCCACCGCAAGGCCGGCGGCGGTGGCGACGAACAGCGGGATATACAGCCAGTAGCCCTGGTAGTCGTATTCCGGCTTGAGGATGCAGAACGGGCAATGGTGATGCGGGTGCTCGTAGATGTAGAGCGAGACAAAGGACAGGATGCCGGTCAGGGCGGCGACCAGTGCGCCGCCGCTTGTCAGGGCGACGAGATAGCCCCCCCCCGAAAACGCCGCTGTGCGGCCTTGCCCCCCCAGCGGGCCAAGCAACACTTGTGGCGGCCCGGCGTGGTTCTTGAAGCCACCGCGGTGCGTCCAGGCATGGTAGCCCGCCACCGCCACCGCCGCGCCCAGCACGCCATAGAAGCCGAGCATGGCGAGGGCCGGCGGCAGGGCCGCGAGGTCGCCGGACAACGCCTGGCTGCTCTCCGAAAACAGGCTGCCGCAGCAGGACGTGATGACGTTGGCCTTGAGGCCGAGGAAATACTGAAGCTGGACGAGGAAACTCGCTGCCAGTACCGGCAGCAGCGCGAGCAGCAGGCCATACTTGATGCGCACCAGGGGATAGTCGGGCGCACGGGTGTCGACATGATTGATGACCAGCCAGATGGCCGCCAGGAAGAACACCGCCATCTGGAGGAGCAGCGCCGGAAAGCCATAGGGATTGACGCTCAGGGTGCCGACGGCGCACATGGCGCCGACGAACAGCACCGCCATGCGATCGGCATTGAAGACGAACAGCAGCAGCGCCATGCCCTGCAGGGCGAGCACGAAAGTCAGCAGTGTCGAGAAGAGATAGGTGCGCCGCTCCAGTTGCAGCTGCCGTTCCGCGCCGCTCTGGATATCCCAGTGGCGGATGACCTGCACGGCAAAGGGTGCGGCAGCCAGCAGCATGGCCAGCCCCAGACCGGAGGCCAGCAGCAGGGCAATGATGGCGGGTTGGAAGATCACGGGTGAAAAGTCGGGTGAAAAGTCGGCGCTGGCGGGACGGCGTTACTGATTAACGTGAAAGATGCGACAGCGTTTGCGCCGGGCCGCCCATAGCCCGCAAGCGGGCTATGGGCCTTTGGGTGAATCCCCCTCTCCCCGGCCCTCTCCCGCAAGGGGAGAGGGAGAAAACCTCAGTAGTCTCGCCGCCGGGCCGCCCCAAGGCGAGACGGCAAGCGCCGCCAGGCGCAACCCGCTCCCCAGCAAAACAACCCGACCCGTGATAAGCGAGCGAAAGCGAGCCGTTTCGAACCCCCCGCGAGGGGGGCGAAGGGGGGCGGGTGTCTTTTATGATGCGGGGTGATGTTTCACGCATCATGATAGTTAGCTACGATGCGCCCGTCGCGCATATTGATGACGCGATGCACGGCGGCCGACTGGATGACCAGCGGGTCGTGGCTGCTCAGGATGACCGTCCGCCCCTCGCTGGCAAAGCTTTCGAGGATGGCGAGAAATTCCCTGGCGAGGGTCGTGTCGAGGTTGGCGGTGGGCTCGTCGGCGATCAGCACTTCCGGGTCGTTGATCAGCGCCCGGGCGATGGCGACGCGCTGCTGCTCGCCGCCCGAGAGCCATTCGACGCGCGCCGTGCGCCGGTGCGCGAGCCGCAGCCGATCGAGGAGCATGGCGGCCCTGGCGCGCACCACGTGTTGCGGCAGGCCGCTGGGCGCGGCCGGCAGCATGATGTTTTCTTCCGCCGACAGGCCGCGGATCAGGTTGAACTGCTGGAAGACGAAACCAAAGCTGCGGCGGCGCAATTGCGTCAGGAAACGCTCGGGCAGGCCGGAAATATCCTCGCCCTTGAAGCGCGCACGACCACTGGTCGGCCGCGCCAGGCAGCCGATCAGCGTCAGCAGCGTGGTCTTGCCCGAGCCGCTCGGTCCGCAGAGGGCGGTGACGCGGTGCGCCTCGATGCAGAGATTGATACCGTCCAGCGCCCAGAACTCGTTGTGTTTGCCCTGGTTGAACGCCTTGCGCACCTCGATCAGTTCAATCATTCGAGATACCCCATCGGCAGCCTTGCCGCCGGGCCGCCCCAAGGCAAGGCGGCACGCGCCGCCAGGCGCAATCCGCTCCAAAGTGTGAGCGGGAGCTCCCCGTAATAAACGAGCGCAGCGCGCCGCAAGCCTCCCCTCCTGCGCAGGAGGGGCTGGGGGAGGTCGGGCTCATCGCATCACCGCATCGGGGTCGGTGGTTGCCGCGCGCCAGATCGGCACCAGCACCGCCGCCGTGTAGGGGACGACCGTGAAAAAGAACAGCGTCGCCACGGCCAGGCCGTCGATCTCGGGGGCGAGCTGAAAGCGCGGGTAGAGCACGGCCCAACCCTTGAGCACCGGTTCGAAAAGCACGCCGCCGCCGCGGAACACATGCAGATAGGCGGCGACATAGCCAACGAGGAAGGCGGTCAGCGAAATCAGCACGCCCTCCCAGATCTTCATGCGGATGACGTCGCCGGTCTCCCAGCCGATCGCCTTGAGGATGCCAATCTCGCGTTTCTCCTCGGCGGAAAGACCCGCCGCCTTGTCCCAGGCAAGGATGGCGAAGGCGAGGATTGCGCCGGAAAGTATCGCCAGGACGATGCCCTCGCGCCAGGCGAAGATCGATGCATAGGTGCGCAGCATTTCCTCGCGCAGGATGGGCCGGGAGTCGGGCAGCGCGGCCGCCAGCTTGGCGGCGATGTTGCGCACCTCCTGTGGGTTGGCCACCGCGAGCGCGATATCGGTGTAATGCCCGGCCGGGAATTCGAAGAAAGTCCGGAAGTCGTCCTCGTGCATCAGCACCAGGTCGGCGCTGACCAGCTCGGAGTCGTGGGGCAGGATGTCGGCGACGACAAAGGAATACAGCTTGCCCGAATAGGCGCGGAAGGAGATGCCGGTTTCAAGCGCCAGGCCGCGCACGCGCTCGAGCGCGGCGCCGATCACGATGGTGCCGCGCTCGACGCCGCCGGCGCTGGGCACCATGAAGGTGTAGTTGGCCTTGATGACGGGATCGTAGTAGTAACCCCAGAGCCGCCCTTCCATCTTCTGCACGCCCCGGATATTGCCGATCTTTTCCAGGTATCCCGGTGGAATCAGGTCATGGCGCCCCGCCACCAGTCGCTGCAGGACGATCTCCGGCGCATCGGCGAGTACCCGCGTCGCCTCGTGGCGCAGCGCATGGGAAAACAGCGCCACCGAGGCGAGCACGAACACCAGCAGCGTGTAGACGGCCAGCAGGCCGAGGTTGCGTGCCTTGCGCCGCGCCAGCGAGGCCAGCGTGAAATCAATCAGCGCGCGCTGTTGTTCTATCCAGATATTCATGGCGGGGCGGGGCGATCAGGCTGCCGGTGGGGAAATGTTCCAGCGCCAGGGGGTGATCCTGAAAGGGGGCATGCAGGTCGGCCTGGGACGGGTGGCGTGTATAGCGCGCTTCGGTGAACAGCGCGATGTCGGTCAGCTCCAGACGCTTTGCCAGCGCGTGGCTGGCTTCGATCCGCACGGCGTGACGTTCGCGCAGCAGCGCCGCATCGACGAAGCTCATGGCAAACCCGGCCAGCGCCACGGCCAGCAGGGGCAACACCAAACGTGCCGGGCGGTGGTTCATCTCAGAGCAGCTTGCGGACTGCCGCGGCCAGCTTTTCGGGGGACGCGGCAAAGGCTTGCGTGCCGGCTAACTGGCCGTCGGGTGCCACCAGATAGGTAGCGGCGCTGTGATCGACGGCGTAACCACCGTCGGGGCGGGGCGGCTGGAGCGCATAGCTGACACCGAACGTCCTGGCGGCAACGGCGATCTCCTCCGCCGTGCCGGTCGCGCCGATCATGGCAGGATGAAAATAGGCGGCATATTCCTTCAGCCGTTCCAGCGTGTCGCGCCCGGGGTCGACCGAGACGATGATCAGGCGGGTGCGCGCGCGCTCTTCCGGCTTCAGGAGATGCATTGCCTGGGCGGCCGTTGCCAGGGTGCTTGGCCAGATGTCCGGGCAGTTCGTGTAGCCGAAATAAACCAGCAGCACGTTGCCGCGCAAGAACTGGCTATCGAGCGGGCCGTGCGCCGTGCGGAGCACAAAATCAGCCGGTGGCGCGCTGGCCGAACCGGCCGGTTCGGCACCGCCGCCGGAGCAGGCGGAGAAAAGCAAGATGCTGATGAGCAGGGCGAGAGAGCGAAGGTACATTGCAGGATTGATCTGGTCACCGTGATTGGTGATAGCCTCAAGTGTAGCGGAGACGCCGCCTCCCTGTTGGCGGCGCGCTGGCTAGCGCCGTCTCGCCAGCGCCGACTTTCGCGGATAATCCGCACGTCTTTCACCACGGAGCCTTCGATCATGCGCAAATGTTTCCTGCTGTTGTTCGCCGCCACCCTTGCCGGATCTGTCGGCGCCGGGCCATCCCAAGCCGACGTCCGCCCCCCCGCGGCGGGCAGCGCGCCGGAGTTGCGAGCATGGGGGGCCAATAATGTCGGCGCTGGCGACACATCCACCCCCATGGTGCCCAGTATGCCGAAGGTGGCCGACCCAGCCGCCATCGCAGCGGCAGTGCAGGAACTCGGCGGCATCAACGGCGTTGCGCTGGCCTGTGGCCAGAAGGAGGTGGTGACGTACGCCAAGACGCTGATGATCATGCGCGTGCCGAAAACGCGCGAATACGGCGAAATCTTCGAGAAGGCGACCAATGATGGTTTCCTGAGCCAGTCGGTGAGCAGGAAACCCTGCCCCAAGCGCGCCACCGCCGTGGCGCAACTGGAAACCGCGGCGCGGCCCCTGCCCGCCGCACCCAGCCACCAGGCGATCACCGAAACTGCCGCGCCCGCCGTCGGCGTAAATCCGCGTTACCTGCTGCAGGACACCAATGGCCGCGCCTTCATGGACAGCGACTATCACGGCCGTTTCCAGCTGATCACCTTTGGCTACACCTTCTGCCCCGACATCTGCCCGACCACGTTGATCGAGATGGCCGAAGTGCTCAAGCTGCTGGGCGCCGATGCGGCGCGACTTCAGCCCATTTTCGTCTCGGTCGATCCCGAGCGCGACACGCTCGACGTCCTGCGCACCTACACCGGCTTCTTCGACAATCGTATCCTTGGCGCCACAGCCTCGCCGGAACTGGTCCGCCGCACCGCCGACAACTTCAAGGTGCGCTACGAAAAGGTCAGTGAGCCTGGCGCCGCACCCCTGCAGTACTCGGTCGACCATTCGGCCGGCATGTACCTGCTGGGTCCCCGGGGTGAGTTCATTACCAAATTCGGTTATGCCACCCCGGTCGCCGATGTGGCGGCACGCATCCGCGAGTACATGGCACAAGCGCCGCTAGCGCCGGCGGAGCGGGGCGGGCCGTCACGCTGAAGGCCCGCTGAACGCCGTTCCGCCAGACCCGCGGGGATTTCCTGCGGTTACGCCGGCTTGTTGATTCAGTTGCGCTCCATGGCACGGCAGGGACGACCGCCAGGAAGGGCCGGGGTTCGTTCCGGAGAATTCCATTCTTGACAAAGCCATTCTTGACAAAGGTCAAGGTTATTCTAGCCTCATAGGGTCACTATCTGCGGCAATTTGTCGCAGTGTCATATTGCCGCATGGCGACTGTGGTTGGGGAGTGGTTGGACCAGTAACGAAGCAAGCGGCGCAACTCATTGTTATAGCGGAGGATGTTATGAGCAAATTTTCAGTGCGGGCCACTGCGCTGTTATTGGCGGCGGGACTTGGACTTACGGCGGCCGGCGCGGCCTGGTCGCAGGAGTCGCTGCAAGACGTGATGAAACGGCGTGGTTTGAGCCAGCAGGACCTGCTGGCGGCGTCGAAGACCTATGT
>JAUXOM010000052.1 GCA_030682175.1 Rhodocyclaceae bacterium | reverse complement strand
CAGCGTTTGCGCCGGGCCGTCCCAAGCAAACGCGGCACGCGGCGAAAGCCGCAATCCGCACCCACCTTTGATCGGAGCGCCCCGTGATACGTGAGCGCAAGCGATCTGTATCGAACCCCCCGCGAGGGGGGCGAAGGGGGGCGGGCCTCTTTCATGATCGGGGGCGCAGCCCCCGCATCATGAAAGTTAGCGACGCCTCAACCCCATAATGAGGGAGACGACAAACAGGATGAGAAACACGAAGAACAGTATCTTGGCGATCTCGACGGCACCGGCTGCGATGCCGGTAAAACCGAACAGCGCGGCGACCAGGGCGATGACAAAAAACACAATAGCATAATGGAGCATTTCCTTTCCTTTCATGGACGGTCAAGTCAAGCAAAGGCTAAAGCGTGGCAACACGCTATATTTTGCCCAGCAGCCACAGAATCAGCAGGATCACCAGCACCAGTCCAAGACCACCGCTGGGACCGTAACCCCATTCCCGGCTGTGAGGCCAGGTTGGGATCGCGCCAATCAACAGCAGAACCAGAACGATCAGCAGAATTGTTCCTATGGACATTTCATTTCTCCTGTCAGTAAGTAGATAATTTGTGGCTTCCTGTTTATCTCAAGCGCGGCGAAGGCGACTCAATCCGATTTCCTGCATCACCAGCGTCGCCGGCTTGAGCGGGGTCCTACCACCGTTGTTGCTACTTTCATATTACTCACGCGATGGCCGCGGTCTGTGCGCCAGCGCACTCTGTTCGAAGTAATGCCCGAGCTGTTCCTGACGCCCTTGAGCCAAGGCGCGTGCGCTGAGTGCGCTGGCGTACAGACCACGTGTTCGGCGTGGAGCAAGATACGAGACAAGGAGAGCGCCTGAACGCGTCTGTATGGCTCGCCATCAAGCGTGAGGCGTACGTTAGCTGGGTGCGGCAAGACGCTTTTCCGACAAGGGTAATGACGCGGAGCTGGCCCCGGCCGCTCACTTTCTCTCACGCTCACTCTCTCATCAACACCAGGAGGCATGATGACTACCGAATTGATCGCAAGCCATGGGACTGTCCAGGGCAGCAAGGAAAACCTCGTGAAGGATCTCAAAAGTGTTGTCGGCGATGCCGATGACCTGCTGAAGGCGGCGGTTAATTCAACTGCCGAAGAATTCGCCACAGCGCGCAGGACTATCGAAGCCAAACTCGGCGCAGCCAAGTCCAGACTCAACGATGCGCGAAGCGTGGTCGCCAGAAAGGCCGGCAGCGCGGCGGACGCGACCAATGAGTACATCAGGGAGAACCCCTGGAAGGTCGTTGTGGGAGCTACTGTGGTCGGACTCATTACTGCCTTATTGCTGCGCCGCCGCTGATAAAAGTCGGCGCTGGCGAGACGGCGATTCATGTTGCTCGATGGGCAATTCCGCCTGTTGGGTTTCGCACAAAAGGAGTTTGCTATGAACTGGGATATCGTTGAAGGTAACTGGAAGCAATTTAGTGGCAAGGTGAAAGCGCAATGGGGCAAACTCACCGACGATCAGCTCGACGTGATTGCCGGTAGGCGCACCGAGTTGGTGGGCAAGGTTCAGGAGGCTTACGGCATCTCGAAGGACGAAGCCGAGCAGCAGATCAAGCGCTTTGAAGAGGACTCCCGTCCGTAAAGACCAGATACAAAGTACGGTCACAAATCTGTCCGCGTGAGCGGTTTTCGTTAAATCTACAAAAAGGAATTATTGTGAAAAGTTCACTAGTGTTTTCAGCGGTACTGATGGCCATGGCATTGAGTGCGTGCGACAAGCCGACTGTCGTGACTCCTCCGGCGGTGGTTACCGTCCCAGTCCCGGGACCTGCCGGTCCGGCCGGTCCCACGGGATCGACCGGATTAACCGGGTCGACCGGTTACACCGGCGTCCCCGGGGCTACCGGTGAGGCTGGCTTGACCGGGTCTGCGGGAAAAACCGGGGCCACCGGTGAGACCGGTGAGACCGGAAAGACCGGCGGAGATACCGTAATCATTGTTCCGCCTGCACCCCCGGCGCGTTGAATTCCCAATAGATAAAGGTTTCGCCTCATGTTGTAGGCGGATCAGGGTAATTCACGCGACCAGGCTTGCTGCGGCGACGGGGTTTTACCCGCTCGCCGCAGTGGCTTGTGCGGCTCGGCAGGACGCGGACGAGAAAAGGGCGCGGCATTATGTTGCGTGTTTGATGGTTTTCTATACCAGACCGGTCCACATTAATTGAACGCTACCAAGTTCAGCGGCTATTTGCGGCGGTTGCAGGCGCGGCTTCGCGGCAGCAGGTGGCAAGGGATGTCACCCGACGCAGAGCCGCCGTTGCGCTTGGCGTTGTTCAGCGCCGATCAGATGGCGCAGCATGGCAAGGCGCTCGCGGCATCGCACCAGCTGGCCGCTGGGCGCGCGCCGGACCAGTTGCTGGCCCGGCTGGCCGAGAACGAAAGCATCCTGGTCGACGTGAGCCAGCGGCTGAAGGAGGCGGTAACGGCAAACTGCCGGATCACGCCGGCCGGGGAATGGCTGCTCGACAACTTCTATCTCATCGAAGAACAGATCCGTACCGCCAAGCGGCATCTGCCAAAGGGTTACAGCCGGGAGCTCCCGCGCCTGGACAGCGGATCAGCGGGACCGTCGGCCGGGCGTCCGCGCGTATATGACATCGCCCTGAATACCATTGCGCACGGCGATGGTCGCGTGGATCTGGAAAGTCTCAACCGCTTCGTGGCAGCCTATCAGACCGTCACACCCCTCAATCTTGGCGAGTTGTGGGCGATCCCGATCATGCTGCGGCTGGCCGTCATCGAGAATCTCCGGCGCGTCGGCGTGTTGATCGCCGCCGGCTGTACCGAGCGCAACCTGGCCGTCTTCTGGGCGGACAAGGTGGCCGAGACCGCCGCGAAGGATCCGAAGAGTCTGATTCTGGTGATCGCGGACATGGCGCGCTCGAATCCACCGATGGTCGGCGCGTTCGTCGCGGAACTGGCGCGCCGCTTGCAGGGGCGGGGCCCCACTTTAGCCCTGCCCTTGACCTGGCTCGAGCAGCGGCTCTCCGAAGCCGGTCTCACCATTGAGCAGATGGTGCAGCGGGAGAACCAGCAGCAGGCCGCGGAGCAGGTCTCCGTCAGCAACAGCATCGGCAGCCTGCGGGTTCTCGGCGCGCTGGACTGGCGCGATTTCGTCGAGACCATGAGCGTCGTCGAGCAGACGCTGCTTGAAGATCCGGACGGCGTCTATGGCAGGATGGATTTTGCCACCCGCGATCGCTACCGTCATGCAACGGAGAGGATAGCGAAGAAGAGTCGCCTGTCCGAGGGCGAGGTGGCCCGCGCGGCGGTGGAACTGGCGCGCGCTGCAACGGCGCTTGATGTTCGGGCGGCGCACGTCGGCTTCTACCTGGTCGACAAGGGCTTGCCGGAACTCGAGCGAGTGGCGGAAGTCAGCCTTTCCGGCGTCGAGAGCTTGCGTAGAAAGTCGGGCCAGTTCCCATTGCTTCTGTACTTGGGCGCCATCACGCTGATCACGCTGATCACCACCGGCAGCCTGTTGCTGCAGGCACCGGATCTCCCTGTCTGGGCGCGGCTGGCGACGGGCATCCTCGCATTTTTGGCGGTCAGCCAGTTTGCCGTGGCGCTGGTTAACTGGCTGGCAACCCTGCTGGTGACGCCGCATCCGCTGCCCAGAATGGACTTCTCCGCAGGAATTCCGCCGCCATCGCGCACGCTGGTGGTGGTCCCGACCATGCTTACCAGCGCAGCAAGCATCGAGGATCTGGTCGAGGCATTGGAAGTCAGGTTCCTGGCGAATCGCGATGAATGCCTGCACTTCGGCCTATTGACCGATTTATGCGACGCGCGTCAGGAAGCGCTTCCCGAGGACGGGCCGCTGGTGCAACTGGCCCAGACGCGGATAGACGAACTGAACGAGAAATATGGCGGTGCGGGGGGGCGAACCAGGGATGATCTTTTCTTCCTGTTCCATCGACCGCGGCGCTGGAACCCGCGGGAACGGGTCTGGATGGGTTACGAACGCAAGCGCGGCAAGCTGGCCGACTTGAACGCGCTGCTGCGCGGCGGCGGGCGCGATGGCACCCTGGATGGCTTTTCGCTCGTCGTCGGTAACACTGCAGTCCTGTCCAACGTGAAGTACGTCATCACCCTGGACACGGATACGCAATTACCGCGCGATGCGGCGCGGCAATTTGTCGGTGCCATGGCGCACCCGCTGAATCGTCCCCGCTACGACCCGGCCTTGCAGCGGATCATTGAAGGCTACGGCATCCTGCAGCCGTCTGTGGCGGTCAGCCTGCCGGGGACGAACCGCTCGTGCTATGCGCGTCTGTATGGCGGGGAGGCGGGCATCGACCCGTACACGCGTGTCGTTTCCAATGTCTATCAGGACGTGTTCGGCGAGGGTTCGTTCATCGGCAAGGGCATCTACGACGTCGATGCCTTCGAGCAAGCCCTGGGTGGGCGCTTCCCCGAGAACTGCATCCTCAGCCATGACCTGCTCGAGGGGTGCTACGCACGGGCAGGGCTGTTGAGCGATGTGCAGTTATTTGAGGACTACCCCGCTCGCTACGGCACCGATGTAAGCCGCCGCTATCGCTGGATTCGCGGCGATTGGCAGCTTGCGGGATGGCTGTGGCGGCGCGTGCCAGGCGCGGATGCGCGCTGTCGGAAGAATCCGCTCTCGGCCTTGTCGCAATGGAAGCTGATCGACAACCTGCGCCGCAGTCTCGTCCCCGCAGCGCTGACGTTGCTGTTGCTGCTGGGATGGACGCTGCTGTCGTCGGCATGGTTGTGGACCTGGTCGGTGATCGGCATCCTGCTGCTACCCGCCTTGAGCGCCGCCCTCCTCGATCTGTTCCGCAAGCCGGACGAGGTGCTGCTGAGACAGCACCTCGCAGCCGTCACACACGCGACTTCCCGGCGCTTGATGCAGGTTGCGTTCGAACTCGCCTGCCTGCCTTACGAGGCGTTCTACAGTCTGGATGCGATCGCGCGCACGACATGGCGCATGCGGGTCACGCGCAAACGGCTGCTCGAATGGAACCCGTCGAGCGAGGTCGATCGCGAGTCCGCCAGGCACGGCCGTAGCGGCCTCGCCAGCAGTCTCCGGTCGATGTGGATCGCTCCCACCCTCGCGACAGCGACGGTGGTACATCTGGCGGTAGCGACACCGGCGATATTGATGGTGGCGGGACCGGTTCTGCTCCTGTGGATCACCTCACCCGTTCTCGCGTGGTGGATCAGCCGCCCGCTGGTGCCGCGCAAAGCAGAGTTGTCGGCGGCCCAGACCCTCTTCCTGGGCGCGCTGGCGCGGCGGACGTGGGAGTTCTTCGACAGCTTCGTCGGCCCCGCGGACCATTGGCTGCCCCCCGACAACTATCAGGAGTATCGCGTTGCCGCAGTCGCCCATCGCACCTCGCCGACCAACATCGGGCTGGCGCTGCTGGCGAACCTGTCCGCTTACGACTTCGGCTACATCCCGGCCGGACTGCTCATCGAGCGCACGGCGAACACCCTGCGCACGATGAACGGACTGGAACGTCACCGGGGGCACTTCTACAACTGGTACGACACGCAGACGCTGCAACCGCTGCCACCGCTGTACATCTCGACGGTGGACAGCGGCAACCTCGCCGGCCATCTGCTGACCTTGCGTGCCGGCCTGCTCGCGCTGGCTGATGACAAGATATTGCCGGCACGGCTGTTCGATGGTTTGCGCGACACGCTGGGAATTCTCATCGCTGCGGCTGATGCAACGGAAAATGCGGCTGCGGGTGCGCTGGCGGAGTTTCACAAGGACCTGGAAGCCGCGTCTGCTGCCCCGCCAATCTCCATTGCGGGTGCGCGCTCGACTCTTGAACGTCTGGCGAACAGCGCCACCCTGATCGTCACCCAGGTCGCGGCCAGCCACACTGCCAGGGTCGACACTGCGGCCGAGAGCGAGGCGAACGGTTGGGCACAGGCGCTTGCCCGGCACTGCCACGAGGCGCTGGACGAGCTGAACTTGCTCGCCCCGCGGCTATTGCTGCCGGCGGCCGACCTCGCCGGAATCCCGACCCTGCGCGAACTGGCCACGGCAGGGAGCGCCCCGGCCCGCGCCAGGATGGCAGTCATCGAACGCCTGGCACTGCAATCCGGTGATCTCGCGCACATGGAGTATGACTTCCTGTTCGACAAGACGCGTCATCTGCTCACCATCGGTTACAACGTGGCCGAGCGCCGAGCGGACGCGAGCTACTACGACTTGCTGGCCTCCGAGGCGCGGCTGTGCAGTTTCGTCGCGATTGCCCAGGGGCAATTGCCGCAGGAAAGCTGGTTCGCCCTGGGGCGCCTGCTCACCGGCACCGGTGGCGATCCGGTTCTGCTGTCGTGGAGCGGCTCGATGTTCGAGTACCTGATGCCGCTGCTGGTGATGCCGACCTACGATAACACGCTGCTCGACCAGACCTGCAAGGCGGCGGTGGCCAGGCAGATCGAATATGGCGACCAGCGCAGCGTCCCCTGGGGCATGTCGGAATCCGGCTACAACACGGTCGACGGGCATCTCAATTACCAGTACCGCGCCTTCGGCGTGCCGGGCCTCGGGCTCAAGCGCGGACTGGCCGATGATCTGGTGATTGCGCCCTATGCCTCGGTGCTCGCGCTGATGGTGGCGCCCGAGGAGGCCTGCCTGAATCTGCAGCGCCTCGCGGCCGCGGGGTTCATGGGCAAGTTCGGCTTTTTCGAAGCGATCGACTACACGCCGGCACGGCAGCGGCGCGGTCAATCAAACGCGGTGGTGCGGTCCTTCATGGCCCATCATCAGGGCATGAGCCTGCTCGCGCTGGCCTACCTGCTCCTGGAGCGTCCGATGCAGCGGCGCTTCGAGTCGGACCGGCGGTTCCAGGCGGTCATGCTGCTACTTCAGGAGCGGATTCCCAAGGCTACGGCATTGTTTCCGAACGCGGCCCAACTCTCCGACGTGCATTCGGCCTCGTTTGCGGCGGAGGTGTCGATTCGCGTGTTCAGCAGCCCCGACACGCCGCTACCCGAGGTGCAGTTGTTGTCGAATGGCCGCTACCACGTGATGGTCACCAACGCGGGCGGCGGCTACAGCCGCTGGAAGGACCTCGCTGTCACGCGCTGGCGCGAGGACGGCACCCGCGACAACTGGGGCTCGTTCTGTTATGTCCGTGAAATGGGGGGCGGGGCATTCTGGTCCACCGCCCATCAGCCGACGCTCAAGCGACCCGAGCGTTACGAAGTGATTTTCTCGGAAGGCCGCGCCGAATTTCGCCGCCGCGATGCCGTGAGAGGTGGCGCCGGCGCCTTTGAGACGCATACCGAGATCGTCGTTTCGCCGGAGGACGATATCGAGTTGCGGCGGGTGCGCATCACCAATCGATCACGACAGCGCCGGGAGATCGACGTCACCAGTTATGCCGAAGTGGTGATCGCACCAGCGGCGTCGGACGCGCTGCACCCGGCTTTCAGCAATCTGTTCGTGCAGACCGAGATTCTCCGGGAGCAGCGCGCGATCCTCTGTACGCGCCGGCCCCGCTCCGTCGCCGAGCAGGCACCCTGGATGTTTCACCTGATGGCGTTGCACGGGGCGGACAGCGGCGCGGTGTCCTACGAGACGGATCGCCTGCGCTTCATCGGCCGGTCGAGAAGCGCCGCAAATCCTCTGGCGATGAGCGACCCGGCCGCGCTCTCCGGCACCGCGGGTTCGGTGCTGGATCCGGTCGCCGCCATCCGCTATGCACTAACGCTCGATCCGGATCAGTCGGCGACGATCGATATCGTGCTGGGCGTCACTGACACCCGCGACATGGCCCTGAGCCTGATCGACAAATACCAGGACCGCAATCTTGCGGACCGCGTCTTCGACCTGGCGTGGACTCACAGCCAGGTGGTGCTGTGGCAGCTCAATGCCACCGAGGCCGATACGCAACTTTATGCGCGCCTCGCCAGTTCCGTCATCCACGTGAATGCCGGACTGCGCGCCGACCCGGCCGTGCTCATCAAGAATCACCGTGGGCAGTCCGGGCTGTGGGGTTACGCCATCTCCGGCGATCTGCCGATCGTGCTGCTGCAGATTGGCGACGCGGCCAATATCGATCTCGTGCGCCAACTCGTACAGGCCCATGCCTACTGGCGCCTGAAAGGGCTGGCGGTGGATCTGGTGATCTGGAACGAGGATCACGCCGGTTACCGGCAACAATTGCAGGAACAGATCATTGGACTGATCGCCTCGGGTATCGAGGCCAGCGTGATCGATCGGCCGGGCGGCATTTTCGTGCGGTCGGTGGAGCATATCCCCGGCGAGGACCGCATTCTGCTCCAGTCGGTTGCACGAGTTGTCATTACGGACGACCGGGGAACGCTGGCCGAACAGCTTGACCGGCGTGAGCTTGCGGAAGTGCGCGTGCCGCAGCTGGTGCCGAGCCGCAGCCAGCGCCCGACAACCCCGCCGGCCGTTGCGCCGCCGCGCAGCGATCTGATCCTGTTCAACGGACTGGGCGGATTCACCCCCGACGGCCGTGAATACGTCATTACTCAAGGGCCCGGTCAAGTAACGCCGGCGCCGTGGGTGAACGTTCTCGCCAATCCGCACTTCGGCACGATCGTTTCGGAGAGTGGCGCCGCCTACACCTGGAGCGAGAATGCGCACGAATTTCGTCTCACGCCCTGGCACAACGACCCGGTGAGCGATGCGAGCGGAGAAGCCATCTACCTCCGCGACGAAGAGACCGGCCACGTCTGGTCGCCCACGCCGGCGCCGGTCGGTTCCGCCATGCCCTATGTCATTCGGCACGGCTTCGGCTACAGCGTTTTCGAGACGAGCGCGGAAGGCATTTACTCCGAGCTGTGGGTCTATGTGGCGATTGACGCCGCGGTCAAGTTCGCGGTATTGAAGGTGCGCAACGCTTCGGGCCGGCCGCGCCGGCTTTCCGCGACAGGTTACGTCGAGTGGGTACTGGGCGATCTGCGCGCAAAGTCGACCATGCATGTCAGCACCGATGTCGATCCCCGGAGCGGCGCGCTCACCGCGCGAAATCCTTACAACACAGAGTTTCCCGAGCGGGTCGCCTTCTTCGATGTGGATGACGCGAAGCGCACCCTGACGGGCGACCGCACGGAATTTCTCGGTCGCAACGGCACGCTGCGTAGTCCGGCCGCCATGCAGCGGGAGCAGCTTTCCGGCAAGGTGGGCGCCGGCCTGGATCCCTGTGCCGCGCTCCAGGTAAATTTTGACCTGGCCGACGGACAGGCGCGCGACATCGTCTTCCGGCTTGGCGTCGGGCGCAACGCCGCTGACGCCGCCCAGCTTGTGCAGCGCTTCCGCGGAGCCCTGGCCGCGCGTGGCGCGCTCGAAGCGGTATGGCAGTACTGGAACCACACGCTCGGCGCGGTGCAGGTGGAAACCCCCGACCCATCGGTCAATGTGCTGGCCAACGGCTGGCTGCTCTACCAGACCCTGGCATGCCGGATCTGGGCGCGCAGCGGCTACTACCAATCGGGCGGCGCCTTTGGTTTCCGCGATCAGTTGCAGGACGTGATGGCGCTCATCCACGCCGAGCCGGGGCGGGTACGCGAACATCTGCTGCTGTGCGCAAGCCGCCAATTCCTGGAGGGCGATGTCCAGCACTGGTGGCACCCGCCGTCGGGCCGGGGCGTGCGCACGCACTGTTCGGACGACTACCTCTGGCTGCCCCTGGCGGTATGCCGCTACGTGACAAGCAGCGGCGACACCGGAGTGTTGGATGAATTCGCGCACTTCCTGGAAGGTCGCCCGGTCAACCCCGATGACGATTCCTACTTCGACCTGCCCGACCGCTCCGCCGAGGCGGCCAGCCTGTATCAGCATTGCGTGCGCGCCATCCGGCACGGCCTGAGATTCGGTGAGCATGGCCTGCCGCTGATCGGTTCCGGCGACTGGAACGACGGCATGAATCTGGTGGGGATGCAGGGCAAGGGCGAGAGCGTCTGGCTGGGCTTCTTCCTGTACGACGTGCTCGGGCAGTTCTCCGCGGTGGCGCGGACGTATGGCGACGCAGCCTTTGCCGATTTCTGTCTGGAAGAGGGGGATCGGCTGCGCCGCAACATCGAGCAGCATGGCTGGGATGGCGAGTGGTACCGCCGCGCCTACTTCGACGATGGCACGCCGCTCGGTTCGGCAGGCAATGCGGAATGCCAGATCGATTCGATCTCGCAGAGTTGGGCCGTACTATCCGGGGCGGGCGATGAGACGCGTTCGCGCATGGCCATGCAAGCGGTCGACGCCCGCCTCGTGCGCCGTGACGCCGCGCTCGTCCAACTTCTCGATCCGCCCTTCGATACGTCGAACCTCGACCCCGGCTACATCCGCGGGTATGTGCCGGGGGTGCGGGAGAACGGCGGACAGTACACCCACAGCGCGGTCTGGGCGGCGATGGCGTTTGCCGCATTGGGCGAGCGCGCACGCGCCTGGGAATTGCTGACCATGATCAATCCGGTGAACCATGCGCTATCGGCGGAGGACATCGCGACCTACAAGGTGGAACCCTACGTAGCCGCAGCCGACGTCTATGCGGTTGCGCCGCACATCGGGCGCGGCGGCTGGAGCTGGTACACCGGCTCGGCCGGCTGGATGTATCGGCTGGTCCTGGAATCGCTGCTGGGCTTGCGGCTGGTGGGAAGCAAGCTGCATTTCGCTCCCTGCCTGCCCGCCGACTGGCAGGCGTTCAAGATCCACTACCGCTATCGGGAAACCGTTTATCACATCGTTGTCTTGCAAACGCGCACCGGCGCTGCAGCGGCGTGCGGCGTGGCGCGCGTGACGCTTGATGGCGTCGAACAAAGCGATCGGACGGTTAGCCTGGCCGATGATCATCGCGAACACTCGGTCGAAGTACGCGTGCAAGCGCAATGACGCGCCGTCCCGCCAGCGCCGACTTTCGCGAGAGACATCAACGTCGCTTGGCGATGCCCCGTCAGGGCTTTGGCAAGCGCTTGCGATAATGCCAAAAGCGACTCATCAACGGCTTGACGCTGGTGCCGTGGACGAGAATGGAGAGCGAAACCGCAATCAGCGTCAACTGAATAAGCTCCATGGCCAGCGCTTCGGGGAGCCCATGTTGGATGGCATACATCAGGTAGTACAAGGAACCGATGCCGCGTACCCCGAACCAGCCGACCATGCCGCGTATCGGCCACGACGTGCGTGTGCCCAGCAGGCCGGCGAGGACGCTGACCGGCCGCGCCACCATAAACAGAAACAGCGCAAACCCCACCGCCCGCCAACTCCAGGAATCGAGAAACAGCGTGCCGCCGATCAGCAAGACGAGCATCAATTCCGAGAGCCGCTCCAGATGTTCCTTGAATACCAGCGAGCCGCCGCTGACGGTCGGCGGCAGTTCAATATCAGGGCTTGCCTTTTCGGCTGGCGCTTCGATGGAGTCGGGTGACGACCGGTTTGGGGAACCCTGACCAGCAGCGGCAAGTTTGAGCTCGGTCTGGCGCAGCGCGACAGCAGCGAAAAATACCGCCAAGAATCCCCACGCCTCCACCAGCAAGCTCAAGCCGTACACCACGCCGATCAGGCCAAGTCCGAGGAAGTCGTCCATCAGCGTGTGCTCGTTAGGCGCGCTGCGCAGTTTCCACCCCAGATGGCCCAGGGCGGCGCCAGACACGACCCCGATGGCGACGCCCCCCAGCGTGGCCCACAGCACATCGACCAGCACCCAGCGCACGCCGAATTCGCCGAGCTCGTGCAGCCCGAGCAATCCCATCCCCAGCATCACAAACGGAAAAGCGCTGCCGTCATTCATGCCCGCTTCGCAGGTCAAGGTGAAGCGGAGCTGGTCCCGGTCGCCGGGATGGCGAATCTGGACATCGGTCGCCAGCACCGGATCGGTGGGCGCCAGGATCGCGCCCAGCAAGACGCCCGCGCCGAGTGGCAGGCCGAGCAGGTAGTAGGCGAAGGCGGCGACCAGCCCGACGCTGACCGCCATCGATACCGATGCCAGTAGAATCGGTGTGCGCCAGCGGGCGAAGCTGAACGGCACCGGCATTTTGACGCCGGCGGAAAACAGCGAAATCAGCACCACCACTTCGGTCAGCACTTCCAGCAGCGCCGATTGCTTGAGCGGGTTGAAGTGAAACAGATTGAGCACCGTCGGCCCGACCAGCAGACCCACCGCCAGGTAGACAATGGCCGGAGTGACCGGCAGGCGCTGGAGCAACGGGGCCGTCAGGCCCCTGGCGAGCAACAGTCCGCCCACAAGTAAAAACCATTGCGTGTTGGTCACGATTCGACTATCCGTAGCGCGCCCTGGATATGATCAGCTTCTGCGAAGTGGGAAAAATGGGCCATGGACCGTTCAGGACCTGGGTTCGCCATTTCGATTGACTGTAATGGTGGATCGAGGGATGGTGGTCATCTGCACTCGATGCTCCTGGCCGCGGAAAAGGTAAGTGACATCCCAGTACTCGGGCCGGGCTTGACTGGGTTCGCTGACGCAGCGCTGGACGTCGCGGAACGCCTCGCCGCTGTTGCGACCCACATTGGCGCCCACCGCGGCGCCGGCTACCGCGCCGCCAACCGTGGCAAGATCCTTGCCGCTACCGCCGCCGACCTGGTGACCAAGAATGCCGCCAACGACGGCGCCGGCAATCGCCCCGGGCACATTGGCCGGGTTGCGTCCCGTTTCAACACGTTCGCGCTCGACCCAGCAGCGCTGTTCGGGTGGCCCGACGACTGCGCGAATGGAGGTCACATCCGCCTCGTAAAGCCGTTCGTTGCGGCGCCGCTGATTGTCATAGACCGGAACGGGCGCCGGTGCATAACGCGTGTCGTCGAGGTGCGTGTTTCGGCTTACGGTGCGTGCCGATGAAACGCGGTTATCCAGTCCCATCGCCGCCAACGACCCATACCAGCCAGGGCGCAAAACGACGCAGCGACCGCGAAACCGCGCGTCTTCGCAAACTTCCCAGCGTTCGCGCTGCACCATGACCGACGAGGCGCGGTCATTGAAGCCTTGGCGATTGAAATTGCCGGCCTGCTTGCTCGTGGAAAAAGATCGGCCGGCAAAACCTTCGCGTTCGTAAAAAGTGATCTGTGCAGTCGCTTGTGTGGCGATAAGCACACCGGCCAGCGCCAACGCGGTTCTAAGCATTGCATTCATTGATGTCTCCTGAAAATAGTTGCGCATCGCCAAATGGAACAAGCGCATTGGACGTCGCTCGGGTCTTGCCTGTTTCGGGCAGCGGCGAAGTTAGGCTCTTTGCCCCAATCTTTCTGTGCGCCGTCGCACTTATGCCGGGTACGCCATAAATACATAGATGCCCGCCCCCCTTCCCCCCCCCTCTCGGGGGGTTCGATACAGATCGCTTGCGCTCACATATCACGGGGCGCTCCGATCAAAGGTGGGTGCGGATTGCGGCTGGCGCCGCGTGCCGCGTTTGCTTGGGACGGCCCGGCGCAAACGCTGCGGGGGCTTTCACGTTAATCAAGGGCCAGAATTCACAGACTTCGGCAAGGTGGCTGACCCGTGCCGGTCGGTTGGTGCGCAAGAGCGGGCATGTTCCCGGTAATGCCGAACATGCTTGCGGGGTACGACAAGCGGCCCGGCCTGTCGACACGCGGATCGGGTGCAAAGATTACTTTTTGTCGCCCTTTGCCGCATCCTGGATGCTTTCTCCGGCTTTTTCAACCTGCTGTCCGGCCTGCTCTACCGCCTTGTCGGCTTTCTTGCCGGCCTGCTGCGCCGGGCCTTCCTGCTTCTGGCAGCCGGGTAATGCAACCAGCAATGCACTCATGACCAAGATTGCGCCGAGGGTTTCGCTTGGTTTTATCGTTTTATCTCTCGATAGGGACAAGCAGTGACCGCGATGCACCTGCCGGGTAGCACAGGCGCATCGCCAGTCGATCATTATTTGCCGACTTCGTGACCGATGTCGCTTCCGGTGCTTCCTGACAGGTCGAGTGCGGCTGACTACTTGCCGAAGCGCGCCTTCGCCTGGTTAAGGCATTGGTCCTTGGCGTCACCCGAAAAAGTGTCGCATTTTTCCTTCGCCACCGCATACTCGGCGTCACGCTTGTCAGCCGTGGCGTCCTTACGGGCTTCAGTGGCCGTTTTGCTTGCATCACTACGCGCCTCGGTGGTCTTCTCCTTGGCCGTGACGTTTGCCTCCGCGGTCTTCATCTGCGCCTTGGCGTTGGCCTTGGCTGTAGTCTCCGCGGCTTTCGCTTCCTTCACGCAGACATCTTTCGCATTGCCGGCCAGGTCATCACAGCGTTCCTTCGCCACCGCATAGTCTGCCTCTGCCTTGGCAACGCTCACCTCGTAGGTGGCCTTATTGCTGGGCTTGTAGCCGGCTTCGAGTTCGGCCTTGGCGACCTTTTCCTTGCCCTTGGCATCGGCTACGCAGATATCCTTCGGGTTACCGGACAACGAGTCGCAGGCAGCCTTGGCCGACTTGTACTCGGCCGCGATCCTGTCCTTGCCAGCCTTGTAGTCGTCCTTCGACATGTTTTGCGCTATCGCCCCAGTGCTGAATGCCAGGCTGAGCGCCATCGTGATGATGCTGATGTTGAGTTTGTTCATTGTCTTTTCCTTTGAGTTGGTGAAACCACATAGCGGGGCCGAGACGGCTTAACGCTAATTTTTTATTTCCTGGCATCCTGCATTTCAACGTTACCGCGGCAATGTTTGAAGGCTGGCTAGCTGTTGGCGTCGGTGCTGTTTTTTTTGCAGCTTCATCCAGTCGGACAGCTGTTGGTCCGCCTCATCCTTGGTAACCCCGTAGAGTTCCTGAATCTTGCCGGCAAGGCGATCCCGTCTGCCGGCGATCACACTCAGCTGATCGTCGGTGAGCTTGCCCCACTGTTGCTTGACATGGCCCTTGAATTGCTTCCAGTAGCCTTCAATTCGATCCCGGTTCAATTTCGCTTCCTCCAGGTTGGTTTAAAAGGAACCCCTCGCAACCACGGCCAGGACAACGACCACTATCTCTATCACTATCGGGTTTGCGCGCGACCATCGTTTGGTCACTGTGACCTTCTTGCCGGGCTTTCTCTGTGCGCTGGCTAACATAATGCAGATTATTTGTTCGCCATATGCCTACGTCGGTCGGCACATTTATCAGTCGCGGTTGCGGCCGCACCCACGCCGTAGCGCTCCGGTTTTGGCGCAGCCCCGGGCATGCCGACGGCCACGCTCAGGCGGGCAATACCGGATAGGCGCCCAGCAGATTTGGCGGCAGAAAAGCATCAGCCGTCACGTCGATAACGACCCCGGGTCGGCTGCACTGGAGGTTCCAGCCGCCGCCGACACCGTTCGAACGCTGCGTCAAAGTGTCAAGCTAAAAACCCCGGTTCGCACCACAGAGAGCACAGAGGACACGGAGCAACGGCGCAAGCACACAAAATTCAGGCGCAACCAACGGTGCGACATTCCCTTATTTCGTAACGCCTGGTTTTTTCTCCGTGCTCACCGTGTCCTCCGTGGTGAACTGCTTTTTCCAGTATCAATACCGCCGCGCGACACCGTTGTCGATCTGCACGCGATCACCCACCCGAATATCGGGGTTGGTGCTTTGCATCAGCGTTTGATAGGAACCATCGCTCATGCGGATCGTGAATTTGTAGGCATCGGCCTGCTGCTGGCTGCGTTTTTCCAGTTCGTGTCCGGCATAGGCACCGCCGGCCACGCCGAGAACGGTCGCCGCGGTTTTGCCACCGCCCTTGCCTATCTGGCTGCCGACGACGCCACCCACCACCGCTCCCGCGACGGTGCCGATGCCGATGCCGCTGCCACCGATGCCGGCGCTGTCCTGCCTGACAAGCTCGATGGACTGCACCACGCCATATCCCGCGCGAGTGCCGTCCGAATAGGTGGATTGCGGATAGGCAGTTCCGTAACTGGACGTATTGGCGGGGGGATTCATGGTGCCGCAGCCGCCGAGCGCAAGCACGGCAGCCACACTGAGTACTGTTCCATATTTATTCATGGTGATCATGTTGTTGCTCCTGAAACGAAGAACGGTGCATGGACTTAGGGGGTGAACGCGGCCACGCAGCGGCGGGCCGCTGGCCCCACCTTACTTCTTGAGGCTCATTTCATTGCTGACGCTGCTCGCCCCTTCGATGCCGCGGGTAACTTCGAGGACGCGCTCGATCTGGCTCTGATTGTCGACAAAGCCACTCAGCTGGACTTCACCATTTCGCGTGACGACAGCAATGTCGAGGCTTTTGACATTCGCATCGGCAAGCAGCGCGGCCTTGACCCTGGTCGTCACGATCCCGTCATCGATTTTGTTGCCCACCGTCGTCGCCGCTCCTTTCAGACTCATCTTGTTGTCGATGGCGGTAACGCCCGATACCCCGCGGGCGACGCTGATCGCACGGTCGATTTGCAGCGGGTTGTCGACGAAGCCGCTCAACTGGACTTCACCCTTGCGGGTTTCGACCTTCAGGTCGAAACTCTTCACATCCGGGTCGGCGAGTAACGCCGACTTGACACTGGCGGTAATCACGCTGTCGTCAATCACCGTCCCCACCGTCCTGCTCGGCGGCGGCATGACCGTCGGTTCCGGGGGTTTGCTGCAGCCGACAATCAAGACTGCCAGCACAGCGGCAAGCGTCGTACTCAAAACAAGCGATCCATGGCGGGTTTTCATGT
>JAUXOM010000027.1 GCA_030682175.1 Rhodocyclaceae bacterium | reverse complement strand
CATGGCTTGCTCCTGTCGGAAATCGAGGCGGGATTGCCTCGTTTCCAACATCGGCAGTTGCCTGCCTTTGCAAACCTCCTACGGTCCAGAACACCCTACTACAGTCCAGCACCACCCCTACCGCGCGAGCGGTTTAGTCCTAGGCATGAAAGGCGCATCGCCAATCCGATTGCGCTGATGCTTGTCGCCGCGCTATTCGGGCGCGGCAAAGCCGCGAAGCGTGCTGAACTAGCGCAGGACCTCGATCGAGTGTCCTGCACGCGTCACCGTTTCGCCGACCAGCGCCGCTGATGGGTAGCCCGCATCGTGCAGACGGGCCAGGGCTGCGACTGCCTGGTCCGGCGCCACGCCGAAGAACAGGCCGCCGGAGGTCTGCGGATCGAGCAGCAGCATCTTGAGGCTGTAGTCGAGCCCTGCCGCGAAGCGTACTTTCTTTTCCACGTAGTCGAGATTGCGGAACATTGCGCCCGGCAGGCAGCCGGCTTCGGCGAGCGCCTGCGCGCCGGCGAGCAGCGGCACGCGCGAAGCCTGGATGCGCAGCGTCACGCCGCTCGCGTCGGCCATCTGCATCGCGTGGCCGAGGAGTCCGAAACCGGTGATGTCGGTGCCCGCTTTCACGTCGCAGGCTTGCATGATGTCCGCCCCGGCGCGGTTGAGCTGCTGCATCGTCTCCAGCGCGATGCGATAGTCGGCGTCCACGGCGAGACCGGTGCGTTGCCCGGCAACCAGCGTGCCGGTGCCGAGCGGCTTGGTGAGGATCAGCGCGAGGCCGGGACGCAGGCCGGCATTGGCGATCACGCGCTGCGGATGCACGATGCCGGTGACGGCGAGGCCGTACTTCGGCGGCCAGTCGTCGATGGTGTGGCCGCCGACCATCAGGCCGCCGGCCTCCAGCACCTTCTCCTGCCCGCCGGCGAGGATTTCGGCGAGCACTTCGAGCGGGATGCGCGACGCCGGAAAGCCGACGATGTTCATCGCGGTGAGCACACGGCCGCCCATCGCATACACGTCGGAGAGCGCGTTCGCGGCGGCGATGCGCCCGAAAGTGCGCGGGTCGCCGCACACCGGCGGGAAGAAATCGACGGTCTGGATCAGCGCCGTTGCGTCGTTCAGGCGCACGACGCCCGCATCGTCTTGCGTGGTGATGCCGACCAGCAGGTCGGGATGCGCCGGCTGGCGGAGATCTTTCAACACCTCGGCGAGCCGCCCCGGCGCGAGCTTGGCGGAGCAGCCGCCATACTCGACCGTGGTCAGCAGATCGAAACTGGCGGCGGGCATTGGGATCAGGGCGCGATGATCTTCCCGGCCTGCATCTGCACTTCGAGAATGGTCAGCATGCTCGAAATCGAGCCGACCCGGATTTCCGTCTGCTTCCGGTAGAAATTCACGCAGGTGCCGCAAAGCAGCACCTTCACGCCACGCTGTTCGAGTTCGCGCAATCCCTCGACATGCGGCGAGCCCTCGGCCGCCAGCAGTACACCGCTGCTGTACAGCAGCACATGGGTAGGCAGGGGCGCCGCTTCACCGAGGGCGGCAAACAGCCCGTGCATGAGCATGCCGCCCAGCTCGGCCGACCCGCGCCCGACCGTGTCCCCCGCCAGGGTCACGACATAGGAACTGTCCATCCTGCCGCGCGCGGGCAGGCAGTAAGCCGCGGCATCGGGCGCCGCCAGTACGGGAGCGATCTTGGTGAAACGCACGGTGAACTCCTTGCCGTCCTGATCGATCCGCGGCGGCATGCCGTTGTCGCGCAGGAAGCGCTCGACATTGCGGCAGGAGGTTTCATTATCGACTTGCACGGCGATTGCCGCGCCCACGGCGTTGCCCTGCAGCGCCTGCTTGGTCATGATCAGCGGTTTCGGGCAGAGCTGCCCGCGGGCATCGACGATGATTTCGCTCATGGCTTCATTTTTGGTGAGATCAATGGCCGCATTCTAGCGGCCGCCACCTCGATTGTTGGTGGTCATGCGGCAATGCGGTAAAGTCGCGCCAAATTTCTTTCAGTGGACTTCCATAGTGGCCATTTATCTTCGTAACACCCTCATCGCCCTGCTCGCCATTACCCTCATCGCCGGCCTCTGGATCTGGCTGACCCTGACCTGGAGCTATTCCGAAGGCGAACGCGCCGGTTATGTGCAGAAGTTTTCGCACAAGGGCTGGCTGTGCAAGACTTGGGAAGGCGAGATCGCCATGGTGACGATGCCCGGCGCGATCCCCGACAAGTTCGAGTTTTCGGTACGCGACGACGCGGTCGCCGTACAGATCAACGCACTGGCCGGCAAGCGCGTGGTGCTCGCGTATCAGCAGCACAAATTCATTCCTTCGAGCTGTTTCGGCGAAACCGAGTACTTTGTTACGGGTGCGCGCGCCGTCGATGAACCGCCCGCTGCGCTCGCCCCCGCCGTGGCGCCGCCCCTCTCGCCGGTCGCGCCCGCCGCACCGGCAGCCCAGACGGTGCCGGCAACGCTGCCGAAGTAGCGGCCGCGCCGTCCTGCCAGCGCCGACTTTCCAAAGGCAAGCCTGCAGACCGTTTTTTGAGTCATTGCGGAGCCGGCTCAGTTCTGCTGCGCGGCCGGCGCTGCCAGGCGCTTGGAGAGAAATTCGACGAATACGCCGATGCGCGCCGACAGGTTGTGGCGCGGCGGATAGACGGCGTAGATGTCAGCGTCGCTCTGGAAGTATTTCGGCAACACCAGCCGCAGGCGACCGGCCGCGACATGCCGGCCGATATCCCATTCCGACCTGAGCGTGATGCCATGGCCGTCGAGCACCCATTTCATGGCAATTTCTCCGTCGTTGCTGCTCAGGCTGCCGCGCACCTTGATCGATACCGTCTCCTGGCCGTGCTGCAGTTTCCAGACATCATAGGTATCGAAATCCTGACGCAGAATGATGCAGTTGTGGTTCGCCAGGTCGGTGAGCTTGCGCGGTGTGCCACAGCGCTCGAGGTAAGCCGGTGTGGCGCAGAGGAAGCGGCGGTTGACCTGCAGGCGGCGCGAGACCAGCCGGGAGTTCGGTAGCGTGCCGAAGCGAATGCCCAGATCGAGGCCTTCTTCGACCAGGTTCAGGGGTGCATCGCTGAGGATGAGTTGTATCTCGACAGCCGGGTAGCGTGCCGCAAACTCGGACACGACGCTGGCCACATGCGCGCGCCCGAAGCCGAAGGTGGCATTGATGCGCAGCAGGCCTTGGGGCGTTTCCGTCGCACCGGAGACACGCTGCTCCAGGTCCTGGATATCGCGCAGGATGCCTTCGGCATTTCTGGAATAGGCCTCGCCCTCGCTGGTGAGACTGACGCGCCGCGTGGTGCGGTTCATCAGGCGCACCCCGAGGCGGTTTTCCAGTTTGGCCAGCCGCTTGCTGACAGCCGGCGGCGAGATGCCCAGAGCGAGCGCCGCGGCGGAAAAGCTTTCCTTGCGAGCCAGCAATACAAAAAAGGCGAGATCGCTGTCAGCGGACATTGATAACCACCAAGAAATAATGAATTGAAATATTAGACCTTATTTTCTTTGCAGTTTGGTTATACAGTCTCGTTCCACCCCAAAAACGTAACGCGACAGGAGGAAGTCATGCGCAGATTGATTCTGAAGGGAATGCTTTCCACGGCAATGATCGGTTGCAGCTTGGTCGCCGGTCTGGCCTTGACCGGTACCGCGGCGGCACAGGGCTATCCCAACAAGGCGGTCACTTACATCATCCCGTTCAATGCGGGTGGCGAGTCGGATGTCTCGGCACGCTTTCAACAAATGGTTTTCAAGAAGATTGCCGGCGTCGATACGGTCATTCAGTACATGGCCGGTGCCGGCGGCGCGCAGGCCTGGTCGCAGCTCAATTCCATTCATGGTGATGGCTATACCATCATGGGCATCAATTTGCCGCATACCGTGTTGCAGCCGATGCAAAAGGATGTCGGCTACAAGACCGACGACCTGACGCCGGTAAATTATTTCCACTACACGCCCGACGCGATTTTTGTGCACAAGGACAGCGCGTTCAAGACGCTCAAGGACCTGATCGACCACGCGAAAAAGAATCCGGGCATGGTGACCTTCAGTGGTTCCGGCTCGAACTCCTCGAACAACCTGGCACAGGTGCGTTTCGATGAGCTCGCCGGCATCAAGACCACCTATGTCCCGTTCAGCGGCACGGGTCCGGCGGTAACGGCGATTCTCGGCAAGCAGACCGTCGCGGGCTTCAACTATGCCCCCTCCGCGATCACGCATGGCGACAAGATGCGCATGCTGGCCGTGGCTACCGAACAGCGCATGCCGGCTTTCCCGGACGTGCCCACTTTCCGCGAACTCGGTTTTGACCTGGTTGGCGGTGCGTATCGCGGACTGGCGGTACCGCGTTCGACCCCGGAAGATATCCGGCAAAAAGTTTCGGACATCATCAGCAAGATCAACGCCGAGCCGGAGTTCAAGAAGAAGATGGAAGACGGCGGATTCGTGCTGACGGACATCACCAATAAAGACATGCCCAAGTTCATGGCGGAAAAGAAAAAGGAATACGGCGCACTGGCCGAAAAACTCGGCATCAAGAAGCAGTAACCGGGCCGGGCCGCCGCCATGGAAATTCTTGGCTATTTCGCCGCGGCCCTGACGCCGTTCAATCTCGCGCTCGCTCTGGCTGGTGTCATTCTGGGCACCATCATTGGTGCCCTGCCGGGGTTGTCGGCGACCATGGCGGTGGCCGTCCTGGTGCCTTTCACCTTTGCCATGACGCCGGCATCGGGCCTGATCGCGCTGGGAGCCATCTATACCGGGGCCATTTATGGCGGCGCCTTTGCTGCGATTCTGGTCAATACTCCGGGCACGCCGTCGTCAATCGCCACCACCTTCGACGGCTACCCGATGGCCAAGCGGGGTGATGGGGGCCTGGCGGTGACCTTGGCGACGATTGCTTCAGTATTTGGCGGGCTGGTCGGTGCCGTCAGCCTGATATTGCTGGCACCGCCGCTGGCCAATGTGGCGCTGGCCTTCGGGCCCACCGAATACTTCTGGTTGGCCGTGTTCGGGCTGACGTTGATTTCAGCGTTGTCCGCCGGCAACACGGTGAAGGGCTTGATCGGCGCCTGCCTCGGTCTGTTGCTGTCGGCAATCGGGGTCGCCGTTGTGGGCGGCGATGTGCGCTATACCCTTAACTCGCAAATGTTGCTCGGTGGTATCGACATCACGTCGGCCCTGATCGGGCTGTACTGCGTCCCCGTGATAATTGATCTCGTCGCCACCAAGGTACCGCACCTGAAGCCGATCGAGGTCGCACAGGGCATGCGCTTTTTCGAGGCGCTGCGCCTGACCATGACGCGCAAGATTAACTTGTTGCGCAGCTCGGTGATTGGCACGGCTGTCGGCATCCTGCCGGGCGCGGGCGGTTCCATCGCCGGCCTGATCGCCTACTCCGAGGCGCGTCGCAATTCAAAGCACCCCGAGCGTTTCGGTACCGGCGAACCGGACGGCGTCATCGCCACCGAATCATCGAACAATGCCACGGTCGGCGGCGGCTTCATTCCCACCCTGGTGCTCGGCATTCCCGGCACGCCGCCGGATGCCATCATCCTCGGCGCCCTGCTGGTGCAGGGTATCAAGATCGGCCCCACGTTGTTTAACGATCAGGCCGATATTGTTTATACGTTCATGTTCGGCCTGTTGATCGCCACCATCCTGATGCTGCCGATCGGTCTGGTCCTCGGCCGCTATGCCTACAAGTTCATCGTCCGTGTGCCGAAGGCCCTGCTGGTGCCAACGGTGGCTTTCCTGACCATCCTGGGCAGCTTCGCCATCCACAGCAACCCCAGCGACATGCAAATGATGTTCGCGCTCGGTGTCCTGGCCTGGATACTGGAACGCTACGGTTTTGCGCCGTCGCCGATCGTGCTGGGTCTGGTGCTAGGCCAGATCGCCGAGCAGGGCTTCGTGCAGTCCTACCTGATCGGCAATGCGCAAAACGCGATTTTCGAAATGTTCTTCGGCCGGCCGCTCAGCATGGCCATTATCTTGTTTGCCCTGTTGACCCTGTTCTACCCATTGTTTACGAGTCTGCGCCGCCGGGGGCGCAAAGCACCGCCCACGGAAGCAACCGACCTCGTGGTCAAGGCGGACAAGGCGACGCGCGGGAATTATCGCGATGTCTCGGCGATCATTTTCGGCGCGCTGTTCATCGTGCTCGGCGTGCTGGCCTATATGGAAACCAAGGACTTGTCGCCGATGGGTGCGGTGTTCCCGAAAACTCTGTCAGTAGCTCTAATCCTGTTTTCCGTCATTTTGATCGCCTTCCAGATCGGCCGCCCCGCTGCGCGGAAGCAGCCGGCCGACCCGGCAGCAGTAAAGCCGTCCAACCTGCGGCGCGTTGCCACCATCGTGATCATGGCGCTCTGGGTCGTGCTGTTACCGCTGGTCGGCTTCTTCGTCACCAGCCTTGCTGCTTTCTTCTGCCTGACGGCAGTCGCCAGCTTTGAATGGCCCAGAGCACGCACCATTGTCACCTATGCGCTCATTGCCACGGCAATCGTTGGCACCTTCCAGGTGTTGATGGCCAATGTCCTGCTGTTGCGCATGCCAGCAGGCCTCCTTTTCTGATTGGATTTGATAATGAAGACTTACGCAATTGCAGCCATTCCCGGCGACGGCATCGGCAAGGAAGTCGTGTCAGCCGGTGTTGAAGTTCTCCAGGCGCTGGCGGAAGTGGACCAGGGTTTCAAGCTCGAATTCGATCACTTCGACTGGGGTTCGGATCGCTACAAAGCCTCCGGCAGTTTCATGCCAGCCGACGGTGTCGATCAGCTAAAACGCTACGATGCCATCCTGTTCGGTGCCGTCGGTGCCCCGGATGTTCCCGATAACTTGAGCCTGTGGGGGCTGCGCCTGGCGATCTGCCAGCCGATGGATCAGTATGCCAACGTGCGGCCGACCCGCATCCTGCCGGGCATTCGCAGTCCCCTGGCGGGCGTCAAGGCCGGTGATCTGGACTGGGTCATCGTCCGCGAAAACACCGAGGGGGAGTATTCCGGCCAGGGCGGCCGTACCCATCGCGGTCTGCCCGAAGAAGTGGCGACGGAGACCTCGATCTTCACCCGTGCCGGCGTGACACGCATCATGCGCTTCGCCTTCAGGCTGGCGCAGTCGCGCCCGCGCAAACTGCTGACCGTGGTGACGAAATCGAATGCGCAGCGCAATGGCATGGTGCTGTGGGACGAAATCGCGCGCGCAGTCGCCGCCGAGTTCCCCGATGTCACAACGGACAAGATGCTGGTCGATGCCATGACCGTACGCATGACGCTGAACCCGAAATCGTTGGACACCATCGTCGCCACCAACCTGCATGCCGACATTCTTTCCGATCTGGCCGCGGCACTCGCCGGCTCGATCGGCATTGCCCCCACGGCGAACCTCAATCCTGAACGCACCTTCCCCTCGATGTTCGAGCCGATTCATGGCTCGGCTTTCGACATCGCCGGCATGGGCATCGCCAATCCGGTGGGAACCTTCTGGAGCGCCGCGATGTTGCTCGAGCATCTCGGCGAGGGGAGCGCTGCCGCCCGGCTGATGCAGGCCATCGAGCGGGTGACGGCCGATCCGGCCTGCCACACCCCGGATCTCGGCGGCAAGGCCACGACGCGCAGCGTGACCGAGGCCGCAATCGCCGCGATCCGTGTCGCCTACTCGCACTGAGGGCAGTGTTGCTTACCCCATTACCCGCAAATTGAACAACGGAACTACCAGCCATGACTGAACAGATGAAAAGAAGTTACCGGATCGCGGTCATTCCCGGCGACGGCATTGGTACCGAGGTTGTGCCGGAAGGGCTGCGCGTGCTCGATGCGGCGGCCGCCAGGTACGGCTTTGAAATGCAGTACGACCATTTCGACTTTGCCTCCTGCGACTATTACCTGCAGCATGGCAAGATGATGCCGGATAACTGGAAGGCGCTGGTCGGCAAGCATGACGCGATCTTTTTCGGCGCGGTGGGCTGGCCGGACAAGGTGCCCGATCACATTTCGCTGTGGGGCTCGCTGATCCAGTTCCGCCGTGAATTCGACCTTTACGTGAATTTGCGTCCGGTGCGCCTGATGCCCGGCGTGCGCTCGCCGTTGGCCGACCGCAAGCCGGGTGACATCGATTTCCTCGTCGTGCGCGAGAACACCGAGGGCGAATATTCCTCGGTGGGCGGCAAGATATTCCCGGATACCGAGCGCGAAGTCGTGCTGCAGGAAACGGTGATGACGCGCGTCGGCGTGGATCGCATCGTCAAATACGCCTTTGAACTGGCACGCCGGCGCGAACGCAAGCATCTCACTTCGGCGACCAAGTCCAACGGCATCTGCTTCACCATGCCCTACTGGGATGAGCGGGTGGAGGAGATCGCCCAACAATTTTCGGATGTCACCTGGGACAAGTACCACATCGACATCCTCACCGCGCACTTCGTCCTCCACCCGGATCGCTTCGATGTGGTGGTGGCGTCCAACCTGTTCGGCGACATTCTGTCCGACCTCGGTCCGGCGTGCACCGGGACCATCGGCATCGCGCCCTCGGGCAACATCAACCCGGAGCGCAAGTTTCCGTCATTGTTCGAGCCGGTGCATGGTTCGGCGCCGGATATTGCCGGCAAGTACATCGCCAATCCGATTGGCCAGATCTGGGCGGGCGCCATGATGCTGGATCATTTGGGCGAGACGGCGGCGGCGGCGGCCATTCTCCGGGCCATCGAGGCGGTGCTGGCCGACCCGCAACTGCGCACGCGCGATCTGGGCGGGCAGGCGGACACGGGCGTTTGCGGCAAGGCAGTCGCAGCTGCTGTCAGCTAAAAACGCCGGCCAGCTTCAGTGTCGTCATTCCGGCGCAAGCCGGAATCCATGAACATCAACAACATGGACACCGGCCTGCGCCGGTGTGACGAATTAATCAGGGTGCCTTGAAATTGGCGCCCGACTTGTTGGCCATGAAAACGATGGCCCGGGCCAGCTCTTCATCGGTTGCGTCAGAGCCGCCCTTCGGAGGCATCGCCCCCTTGCCGGCTATCGAGGTCTTGGTCAGTGTCGCCAGGCCCGTGCCGATGCGTGGTGCCCAGGCTGCCTTGTCACCGGTCTTGGGCGCACCGGCGACCCCGGTTTCATGGCAGGCTCCGCAGACCAGCTTGTAGAGTTCCTCTCCGGAGCGGCTGCCTGGTGCGGCAGCGGTTGCGGCGGATGGCGGTGCCAGCTTGACCTTGGCCAGCGGTTGAATGCGGGCGTTCGCCGCCTCGAAATCCGTTTCCCTGGGCTGGCTGCCCATGGCGGAAGCCAGGACCGGTATCAGGGCCAGCAGGCAGGACAGCGCCAGCACGCGCGGAAGCTTCTTGCTCATCACGTGTTTCCTCGTCAAAAATCTCATTCAAACCAAGGCCAAGCCTGGACCAAATTGCTCTCCAGCCAATTGGAATGGCGCGCCTGACACGATTCGAACGTGCGACCCCTGCCTTCGGAGGGCAGTACTCTATCCATCTGAGCTACAGGCGCGTTGCGGGGTACTGCTTAACAGAGAGCAGAGTTTATTTTACCGCGCTTTGCCATAATGAATTCGGCCGTGGCTTGACGGTATTAGCGGGGCGGGCCGGAAAATCCACCGCCGCCCATCAGGCCCTTCATGCCACGCATCATTTTCGCCATGCCGCCTTTGGAGAACTGCTTCATCATCTTTTGCGACTGTTCGAACTGGTTGAGCAGTCGATTGACTTCTTGCACCTGGACACCGGCGCCCGTGGCGATGCGGCGCTTGCGGCTGGCCTTGATCAGTTCGGGTTTGCTGCGCTCGGTCGGGGTCATCGAGTTGATGATGCCTTCGATGCGGCGGGTCGCCTTGTCTTCCATCTGGCCGCCGGCCTGCTGTGCCATCGCGCCCAGCTGTGCAGGCAATTTGTCGAGCAGGGAACCGATGCCGCCCATCTTGCGCATCTGGCCGATTTGCTCCTTGAAGTCGTTAAGGTCGAAACCCTTGCCGGACTTCATTTTCTTGACGAAGTCCTGGGCCTTTTCCTGGTCGACGCCGCGTTGTGCATCCTCGACCAAACCAAGGATGTCGCCCATGCCGAGAATTCGGCTGGCCATGCGCTCGGGATGGAATTCCTCCAGGCCGGTTAGCTTTTCGCCGACACCGGCAAATTTCAGCGGCTTGCCGGTGACATGCCGCACCGACAGTGCCGCGCCGCCGCGCGCATCGCCGTCCAGCTTGGTGAGAATCACACCGGTCAGTGGTAATGCCTCGCTGAAAGCCTTGGCCGTGTTCACCGCGTCCTGGCCCAGCATCGCATCAACGATGAACAGGGTCTCGATCGGCTTGAGTTGCGCATGGAGCTCGCGAATCTCAGCCATCATGACTTCATCAATGGCGAGCCGGCCGGCGGTGTCCACCAGCAGTACGTCATGGAAATGGCGCTTGGCGTAATCCAGTGCTGCGGCAGCAATATCGGCGGGTTTCTCGCCGACCGCAGAGGGGAAGAAATCGATGCCGGCTTGGGCCGACACGGCCTTCAGCTGCTCGATGGCCGCGGGACGATAGACGTCGCAGCTGACCGCCAGCACTTTTTTCTTCTGGCGCTCCTTGAGCCACTTGCCCAGTTTGGCGGTCGTCGTTGTCTTGCCCGCGCCCTGCAGACCGGCCATCAGGATGATCGCCGGCGGCTGCGTGGCGAAATTCAATTCGGCCTTTGCCCCGCCCATCAGTTCGGTCAACTCGCGATGCACCACGCCGACCAGCGCCTGACCCGGGGACAGCGAACCGATCACCTCCTGGCCGACCGCCTTTTCCTTGACGCGGGCGATGAACTCCTTCACTACCGGCAGCGCCACGTCGGCTTCGAGGAGCGCCATGCGCACCTCGCGCAGCATTTCGGCGATATTGTCCTCGGTCAGGCGGGCCTGGCCGCGTAGCGTTTTGACAACTTTGGCAAGTCGTTGGGTCAGATTGTCGAGCATGGTATTTGGGTAAAAAAGGGGGCCGGGTTGCGGCGGTTGTTCCGGCTGGGTCGGCTTGCGTGTAGACTCCGGATATGCCGCTGATTCTACTGCATTCGCCCATCCCGCATTTTCTGGCCGCCGCGCTCTATCTCTTGCTGGCGGTGCATTTCTGGCGTACGCGCTGGCGTGGCGCGGTGCTCAATCAGCCGGTCAGGGGCGTGGCCGGATGGGAGCGCGCATTGTTGTTGGTCGCGCTGATTTTTCACGGCATCGCCCTGGGCACGGACATCTCTCCGGGTGGCGGCGCGGACCTGCGCTTCGGCTTTGCCGTGGCACTGTCGGTAATGACGTGGCTGGCCGTGGTGCTGTACTGGATTGAAAGCTTCTACGCCCGCATGGAAGGCCTGCAGATGCTCGGCCTGCCGCTTGCGGCGGTCTGCGTGCTGGCGCCGTGGGTGTTGCCGGGGCAGCATGTGCTCGCCAATGCCGGCTCGCTGACTTTCCGGGTGCATCTCCTGATGGCAATGCTGGCCTACAGCCTGTTTACCCTCGCCGCCCTGCATGCCATCCTGATGGCGGTTGCCGAACGCCGCCTGCATCGCGGCCGGCTGACCCCGTTGTTTGCCGGTTTGCCGCCGCTGCTGACGATGGAAGCCCTGCTGTTCCGGCTGATCCACATTGCCTTCGGGCTGCTGACGCTGACCCTGATTTCGGGTGCGGTGTTTTCCGAGCACATCTTTGGCAAGGCGCTGCAGTTCAACCACAAGACGGTATTTGCCGTGCTGTCCTGGTTGATTTTCGCGGCACTGCTGTTCGGGCGCCATCGCTACGGCTGGCGCGGACGCGTCGCCTTGCGCTGGACGCTCACCGGTTTCGCGGTGTTGCTGCTGGCTTACGTGGGTAGCCGCTTCGTGCTGGAAGTGGTACTCGGCCGGGCCTGACCTTGTTAGATATTCCGCTATCCGCGTTATCCCTCGCGCTGATCATCTTGCTGGTGCTCTCGGCCTTTTTCTCGATGTCCGAAACCAGCCTGATGGCGGCCAACCGCTACCGTTTGCGGCATCTGGCGAAGCAGGGTCACCGCGGCGCCCGTCTGGCGATCTCGCTCCTGGGACGTGCTGACAAACTCCTCGGCGTCATTCTGCTGGGTAACAACCTCGTCAATGCGGGGATCGCCACGCTGATCAGCGTCATCGCCATCGAATTTCTTGGCGAGGACAAGTGGGCGCTGGGCGCCGCCACGCTGTTTACCACCTTCATCATTCTGGTCTGCTCGGAAATCACCCCGAAGGTGATCGCCGCCAACTATGCCGACCGTCTGACGCCGGCCCTGGCTTTTTTGCTGTGGCCCTTGCTGCGCGCGGTTTACCCGGTGGTCTGGTTCGTCAACCTGTTTTCCCGCGGATTGCTTGCCTTGATGTTCATCCGGCCCAAAAACCTGGCCGATGCGCCGCACCTGACGGCTGATGAATTGCGCTCGGTCGTGCTCGAATCCGGCAAGTTCATTCCCGCCGAGCACCGCGCGATTCTCGTCAAACTGTTCGACCTTGAGCACGTCACCGTCGAAGACATCATGACGCCACGCGGCGAAATCGAGAGTATCGATCTCGCGGCCCCCATTGACGAGATCGAGGACAAGCTGGCCACCAGCTTCCATACCCGCTTGCCGGTGTATGAGGGCGAACCGGGCAACATCCTCGGGATTCTGCATTTGCGCCGTCTGTTGGCGGGAGCGCTGGGCGGCACCCTCAGCCATGAGTTATTGCGGCAGGATCTGATCGAACCCTACTTCATTCCTGCCGAAACGCCCGCCTATTCCCAAATGCGCTTCTTCCGCGAAAACCGTCAGCGCTTCGGCCTGGTGGTCGATGAATATGGGGAGTTGCTGGGCCTGGTCACCATCGAGGACATCATCGAGGAAATGGTCGGGAAGTTTACGACCAGCATGCCGGGCAGCGTGGCCGTATTGAGCTGGGATGAAGCGGGTGTCGCCATGGTCGATGGGGCCAACAGCCTGCGGGAGATCAATCGCCTGCTCGGTCTGGCGCTGCCGCTCGACGGCCCGAAGACCCTGAACGGCCTGATCCTCGAACATTTGCGCGACATTCCGGAAATCGGTGTCGGTCTGCGCATCAGCGGGGTGGCGATGGAAATCGTGCAAACCGAGGACCGGCGCGTCAAGAGCGTCAAGATTTATCGCCCGGTGCCGGTAAACGTTTGAATCCGGGGTAAAGCACGAGGTATTACGCCTTTACAAGGATCGGCAGGCAAGGCATTATCTCTGGCGCATAACAAGCCCGTCCCGCAAGCACTGCTTCGCAGCGCTCTCCCCGCTAGGGGCCAAGAAACCCTTGGGGTGGTCCGGCAAGTTTCTTGAAAGGCAAGGAGCAGGCATGGCGATGCAGAAAGCAAGCGACTCTCAGGCCGTCTTTACCTGGGAAGGCAAGGACAAGAGTGGCAAGATTGTGCGCGGCGAGATGCGCGCGGCGACGGAAACCGTCGTGCGCACCACACTGCGCCGGCAGGGCTTGCTGGTCACCAAGGTCAATAAGCAACGCTTCAAGCGCGGCGGCAAGATCACCGACAAGGACATCACCTTGTTTACGCGCCAGTTGGCGACCATGATGAAGTCCGGAGTGCCGCTGCTGCAGTCCTTCGATATTGTCAGCAAGGGCGCATCCAATCCCGCGGTCGGCAAGCTGGTCGCGGACATCAAGATGGATGTCGAGACCGGATCGGCGCTCAATCAGGCGTTCCGCAAGTATCCGCTGTACTTCGACCAGTTGTATTGCAACCTGATCGAAGCCGGCGAGCAGGCGGGTATTCTTGATGCGCTACTCGAGCGCCTGGCCATTTACAAGGAAAAGACCCAGGCGATCATCAGCAAGATCAAGAGCGCGCTGTTTTACCCGATCTCCGTGCTGGTGGTGGCCTTCATCGTCACCGCCGTCATCATGATTTTCGTGGTGCCGCAGTTCAAGCAGGTGTTCTCCAGCTTCGGTGCCGACCTGCCCGGTCCGACCCTGGTGGTCATCGCCATCTCCGATTTTTTTGTTGATAATTGGTATCTCATTTTCGGCGGTGTCGGCGCCGGACTGTATGCATTTTTCTATACATGGAAGCGCTCGCTGCCCATGCAGATTGTCATGGACAAGCTGGCCTTGCGCCTGCCGATCTTTGGGGAGGTCATCCGCAAGGCGACGATGGCGCGCTGGACGCGCACCTTGTCGACCATGTTTGCAGCCGGCGTACCCCTGGTCGAGGCGCTGGATTCGGTGGGTGGCGCTTCGGGAAATTACATTTATAGCGAGGCCACGAAACAGATCAAGGCCGAGATCAGCACCGGGTCGAGCCTGACGGTGGCCATGCAGAATGCCAACGTGTTTCCCAGCATGGTGCTGCAGATGGTTGCCATTGGCGAAGAGTCTGGCCAGCTGGATGCCATGTGCAGCAAGGTCGCCGATTTCTTCGAGGCGGAGGTTGACGATGCGGTGGGTGCGCTTTCCAGCCTGATGGAGCCACTCATCATGGTGGTGCTGGGTGTGCTCATCGGCGGCATCATCGTCGCCATGTACCTGCCCATCTTCAAGCTCGGCGCCGTGGTGTAAGAGAAAACATGCCACTTAACGACCCGGCGGTACTCGTCGCCGTCTGTACCCTGCTGGGCCTCCTGATCGGCAGCTTTCTGAATGTCGTCATACATCGGCTGCCGATCATGATGGAGCGCGACTGGCGTATACAGTGCGCCGAATTTGCCGCGAGCGAGGCTGACGGCGCATCCAAGGCGGGGCACGCCGCCCCGCCAGCGCCGACTTTCGAGCCGCTGTCCCTGGTGTCGCCGCGCTCGCGCTGTCCGCATTGCAGCCGCCCGATCCGGGCGCTGGAGAATATTCCCATCCTCAGTTATCTGCTGATGAAGGGGCGCTGCAGGGGTTGCGGCAAGCCCATCAGTCCGCGTTACCCGCTGGTCGAGGCGCTGACCGGCCTGTTGTTCGGCTATGTCGCCTGGCGTTATGGCGCGACCTTCGCCACCGTTTGTGCCCTGTTCTTTGTCGCCGCCCTGGTCGCCCTGACCTTTATCGACCTGGACACCCAGTTGCTGCCCGATGACATCACCCTGCCCCTGCTCTGGGCGGGGCTGCTGGTGAACGTCGGCAATACCTTTACCAGCCTGCCGAATGCCGTGATCGGCGCGGCGGCCGGTTATCTGGTGCTCTGGTCAGTGTATTGGCTGTTCAAGCTCGCCACCGGCAAGGAGGGCATGGGTTATGGCGATTTCAAGCTGCTGGCAGCCATCGGTGCCTGGCTGGGCTGGCAGTTGTTGCCCGTGGTCATTTTGCTGTCTTCGCTGGTCGGGGCGGTGGTCGGGATTGCCCTGATTGTATTGGCGCGTCATGGCCGCAACGTGCCGATACCCTTTGGCCCCTATCTGGCCGCCGCCGGCCTGATCGCGCTGTTCTGGGGCAAGCACCTCAACCAGACCTACCTGGGCGTTCTGTAAGCTTGACAAACCAGGATCCTGCACCCATTTAACGGGGCTGCGGACGCCGTTTCGCTATAATTCGCGCCATTCCCCGGAGAAATTCATGCCAATTTATGCCTATCGCTGCAATCAGTGCGGTTTTGAGCAGGACGTTTTGCAAAAAATGTCCGATGCCCAACTGACCGTATGCCCGGAATGCCATACCGAAAATTTTGCCAAGCAACTGACCGCCGCCGGTTTTCAGTTGAAGGGTAGCGGCTGGTATCAGACCGATTTCAAAGGGGGCGCCAGCGCAAAACCCAAGGCCGACAATCCGCCGCCCTGCCAGGGTGGCTCGGGTTCCTGTCCCTCCTGCAACTGATCACGCCGCGTGAAAGCTTTCAAGAAATACTTCATCACCGGGCTGCTGATCTGGATCCCGCTGGTAATCACCGTCTGGGTGGTGTCGGCGATCGTCGGCGCCATGGACCAGTCGCTCTATCTGCTGCCGGAGGTCATTCATCCGGACAAGTTGCTGGGTGTCCATATCCCCGGTGTCGGCACCGTGCTCACCCTGCTGGTGATTTTTCTGACCGGCCTGGTGACGGCCAACATTGTTGGCCAGAAGCTGGTGCGCTTCTGGGAGGGTATCCTTGCCCGCATCCCGATCGTCAAGTCGATCTATTACAGCGTCAAGCAGGTCTCCGACACGCTGTTTTCCAGCAGCGGCCAGGCGTTTCGCAAGGTACTGCTGGTTCGCTATCCGCACGGCGGAGCTTGGGCGGTCGCCTTCCAGACCGGCACGCCGGCCATCCAGATCGGCGAGCTGCTGGCGGATGAACATGTCAGCGTGTTCATCCCCACCGCGCCCAGCCCGGTCAACGGCTTTTTCTTCTTCGTCAAGAAAAGCGAGACCATCGAGCTCGACGTCAGCGTCGATGAGGCCCTGAAGTACATCGTCTCGATGGGCGTCGTGCCGCCCGTGCGGCGTCACCCCAACCTCGTTGGTCGCGCGCAGAACGAGTGATTCTCTTTGGCGCTCGCCGTCCCGCCAGCGCCGACTTTTAGAAAAGAACGGAAATTTTCATGCGTACTCATTACTGCGGTCAACTCAACGCCGGTCATGTCGACCAGATCGTCACCCTGTGTGGCTGGAACCACCGCCGTCGCGACCATGGCGGGGTGATCTTCATCGACCTGCGCGACCGTGAGGGGCTGGCGCAAGTCGTCTGCGATCCCGATCGCGCCGACATGTTCAAACTGGCCGAGTCCGTGCGCAACGAATTCGTCCTGAAGATCACCGGCAAGGTGCGTCGTCGCCCCGCCGGCACCGAGAATCCCAACATGCCCTCGGGCGAGATCGAGATCCTCTGCCATGAACTGGAGATCCTCAACCCGGCCGTCACGCCGCCCTTCCAGCTTGACGATGACAACCTCTCCGAGAACGTGCGCCTGACCCATCGCGTCATCGACCTGCGCCGCCCGCAGATGCAGAAGAACATGATGCTGCGCTACAAGACGGCGCGCGCCTTCCGCCGCTTCCTCGACGACCACGGCTTCATCGACATCGAGACGCCAATGCTGACCAAGTCTACCCCCGAAGGCGCACGCGATTACCTGGTGCCGTCGCGCGTCCATCCGGGACAGTTCTTCGCCTTGCCGCAGTCGCCGCAGCTGTTCAAGCAATTATTGATGGTCGCCGGTTTCGACCGCTACTACCAGATCGTCAAATGCTTCCGCGACGAAGACCTGCGCGCCGACCGCCAGCCCGAATTCACCCAGGTCGATATCGAGACCTCGTTCATGGACGAGACCGCGATCACCGGCATCATCGAGCAGCTGATCCGCTACGTCTTCAAGGACGCCATCGACGTCGATCTGCCCGATCCCTTCCCGCGCATGACTTACGCGGAAGCCATGCGCCGCTTCGGTTCCGACAAGCCCGATCTGCGCGTGACGCTGGAACTCACCGAAGTCACCGATGCCGTCCAGGATGTCGCCTTCAAGGTGTTCAGCGGCCCCGCCACTTCCGGCGGTCGTGTCGCGGCACTGCGCATCCCCGGCGGCGCGGCTCTGACGCGCGGCGAGATCGACGGCTACACCGAATTCGTCAAGATCTACGGCGCCCGCGGCCTGGCCTACATCAAGGTCA
>JAUXOM010000113.1 GCA_030682175.1 Rhodocyclaceae bacterium | reverse complement strand
AGCGTTACAAGTTGCGCCGCAGCACCTTGATAACATCCAACCGCGTGCTCGATGACTGGAAATCCTTCCTCGGCGATGCGCCTCTCACCACCGCCGTCCTTGATAGCCTCCTGCACCGGAGTGTCCTCGTCGAGTTTCGCGGCAAAAGCTATCGACTCAAGGAGGCCGCCAGCCGGCTTGCGAAAGGCTCGGCCCACGAGTAAAACACGCCCGTCCTGTCATTCCCTCCTGGGGGAATTTGACCTGGCCACAGATGGAGGAATTTGAAGTGGCCGCCGGGGGCTTCCAAGTGTGATGATCAAAGACTGCTTCTGGCCGAAAGGTTGAGATCAACAACGGCAGCTATGTAGAGGGCTGACTCACCAAAGTGGGTCGGAAATGCTTCGGCAGTGATGAAAGCCTGAATGTCTCTTCCCAGTCTGTTGCCGCCCGATAGGTTTTGCCGTCGAATGGCACCTGATGGCCGGAAACAGGAATTGCCAGATTCGGCTGAAAGTCGGCGCTGGCGGGACGGCGGCGCGGCGTCAGTAAAGTTTGAACGCTGCGCTTTCCTCTTGCCAGCCAGCCTCGTCGATAGAGGCCAGTGCGTCAAGCTCGGCGGGGGGGGCCGCCGGGTCGTCCACCCATTGCCGCAGCAGTTCGCCGCCATTGATGAGGTCGATGGCGAGGCGGTCCTGCTCGTACTCGTAGGGGAAGTCGCGCCACAGCGGGTAGTCCGGCTGCAGGCGGCGCAGTGCCTTGAAGGCAAGCGCCAGCAGGCGCCAGGGGCGGAAGGCGGCATGGTCGTAGTGGGCCGGATCCTCGACATGAATCTGGATGCCCTGACAGAGCTGGCCGGCGTGCTTGTGGAAGGTCGGTTCGAACCAGCAGGGGCGTAGCCGGCAGCCGGCAAGCCAGTCGGGTGCGAGCTTTTCCATCTCTTTCAGCAAGGCAGCCGCGTCGAGGTCGGGCGCGCCGAACAGTTCCAGCGGGCGGGTGGTGCCGCGCCCCTCGGACAGCGTCGTGCCTTCGAGCATCACGGTGCCGGCATAGCAGCGCGCCATCGAAAGATTGGGCGCGTTGGGGCTGGGATTGATCCAGCTGCGTTCATTGAGCGGCCAGCCGTAGCCCGGGGCGACATCCGGTTGCCAGCCTGCCATCGTCAGGACTGCGCAATCGACATCGAGTTGCAACGTGGCGATGAACCAGCGCGCCAGTTCGCCCATGCTCAGCCCATGGCGCATCGGCAGTGGCCCGGCACCGACAAAACTTTCCCAGCCGGCAGTGAGCCGCAGGCCTTCGACGGGGCGGCCGACCGGGTTCGGCCGGTCAAGAATCCACACCGTTTTGCCGTGGCGCGCTGCGGCTTCGAGCAGGTAGCGCAGGGTGGTGATGAAGGTGTAGATGCGGCAGCCGAGGTCCTGCAAGTCGACGAGCAGCACGTCGAACGTGTCCAGCATGGCATCGGTCGGGCGGCGTACCGCACCGTACAGACTGAAGACGGGAATGCCGTGGCGCGGATCGATGAAATCCGGCGACTCGATCATGTTGTCCTGCTTGTCGCCGCGCAGGCCGTGTTGCGGGCCGAAGGCGGCGCTGAGGCGGATTTCTGGCAGGGCGGCCCGGTCACCCAATGCATCGAGGCTGTGCGTCAGATTGCGCGTGGTCGAGGCCGGGTGGGCGAGCAGGGCGATGCGCCGACCGGCCAGCGGCCGGCGCAGCGCGGGTTCTTCAAGCAGACGATCCAGACCGAATTTCATGGCCAGTGCGACGGGCGAAAGCCGGTCGGCCCGAGGCTAAGGACAAAGCCGGCGTGGTGGTGAAAATCGGGCTTGCCGGCTGGATGGGCGAGCGCCCAGTAGCCGAGGCGGCCGTTGCCCGCTTCAAGCACAACCGCGAGCGCGAGATGCAGCTTGTCTGCCGCCGGCAGGGCAGCCTCCGCCAGCATGACATCGAGCTGCAGCAGATTTTCCGTGCGGCTGACCTGGATGTCCGGCGCCGGGCAACTGACGGTGCCAGGCACTGGCTGACGGTAGTCGAGAAAGTCGTAAGCGGCCCACTGACCCGAGGGCGAAAAATTGAACTCGCGATACGGGGTGCCGCCGGCCTGACTGATGAACACTTCGCAGCAGGTGTGTCGCCACAGGGCATTGGCGGGCGCCGGGGCGTGCGGCGTGGGGACGCGCAGGTCGAGGTTCAGGCCGCGGATGGCATAGCGGATGCCCAACCCGCCCGTGGCGGGTTGGGAGACCGTGACGTCGATGTGTTCATGAAAACGCGCCGGGTTGGCCAAATGGCCGGCGAGCGCAGCATGCACCGAAGGCGCCATGTGCGTCATGGCCCTCCACGCTCGCAAGCTCGGTTGTGCGGCAAAGCCGCATCCCGCTTCGCGGGACCAGCCTTCGGCTGTCCTGCGGCCTGCGGCCTGGTCGCTGCCCCCCATGAAATCACCCGAAGCGGTGACCGGGGGGCGGATGCTTTCCTGGGGCGGCCCGGCGAAATCATTTCAGCCGGTGATAATTTTCTGGCTCTGCTCGCCCAGGCCTTCAACGCCAAGACGCACGACGTCGCCGGGCTTGAGGAACTGCGGCGGTTTCATGCCGAGACCGACCCCGCTGGGCGTGCCGGTGCAGATCACGTCGCCGGGCAGGAGTGTCATGAATTGCGAGATGTAGCTGATCAGGTGCGCGCAGGAGAAAATCATCTGCGCGGTGGTGCTGTCCTGCCGGCGTTCGCCATTGACCTCCGACCAGACGCGCAGGGCTTGCGGGTCGCGGATTTCATCGCGGGTGACGAGCCAGGGGCCGATCGGCGCGAAGGTGTCGCAACCCTTGCCCTTGTCCCAATTGCCGCCGCGGTTCTTCTGGTAGTCGCGCTCGGAGACATCATGGAAGGTGACGTAGCCGGCGAGATACGACAGCGCCCGGTCCGCGCTGACGTAGCGTGCTTCGCGGCCGATGACGAGGCCCAGTTCGGCCTCCCAGTCGGTATTGACGGAACCGCGCGGCAGCTTGATGTTGTCGAACGGTCCGTTGATCGCCGTGGTGGCCTTCATGAACAACACCGGTTCCGTCGGAATCTCCGCCCCGGTTTCCTTGGCATGGTCGCGATAATTGAGGCCGACACCGACGATCTTGCTGATGCCGGTGAAGGGCACGCCGAGGCGGGGATTGCCTTTGACCAGCGGCAGCCTGGCCGGATCGAGCGCGCGCAGGCGTTTTTGTCCGGCCGGGGAGAGCTCTTCCCAACCGATGCTGGCACAGTGACTGGAAAGATCGCGCAGTTTGCCCTGTGCGTCGATGAGGCCGGGTTTTTCGCGGCCTTTGCTGCCGTAGCGGACGAGTTTCATGCAGGATCCTTATCCTTATGTTGACCTAATCCGCCGAGCAGGGCGGCGACCGGGCGCAGCGGGCGCCGTGGCGCCAGCGCCGACTTTTCAGCGAGTTTGTCCGCGCTGCTTCCGGTTGTTTCCCGTGCGTCGTAAGGTTTTGAAAAGTCGAAACCATCGGCGGCGATCATCTGCGCCCTGGGCGTCCGGGTTGCCCTGGGTGTCCTGGGCGCTGCGGGTGTCGTGGGTACCGTGGGTACCGTGGGCAAATGGCTGGCGGGCGCAGG
>JAUXOM010000090.1 GCA_030682175.1 Rhodocyclaceae bacterium | reverse complement strand
GCCGCTAGCAGCCTGTCGGACTTTATTCGTGGGATGCGTTGCCGGCAAACCGGGATGGATGCAAGGCGCGCCGCGCGGGCAATGGTTGTTCCATTGCCAAGCGGTGCAACGCCGCAGACGCCCGGTTTGCCGACAACCCTTCGGGACGGGGGCTATTTTGGCGCATCGCAGCGTTGCGCCTCCTCGCTTGGGGGCCACCAAAGCTTCGTCGGCGCGCCTTGCGCTGCATCCAAAATAGACCCCGTCGCACCCACGAATAAAGTCCGACAGGCTGCTAGGCATCGGCAAAGCGTTCGGCAATCTGGCGAAAATCCTCGAAGCGATCGGTAAACGCAGCGATGATGTCCGGGTCGAAGTGACTGCCTTTCCCGGCCAGAATGATATTGACGGCCTTTTCAAGTGGCAAGGCCGGTTTATATACCCGCTGGGAGATGAGCGCATCAAACACATCGGCCACGGCCATCAGACGCGCCGGCAAGGGAATGGCTTCTCCCTTCAGTCCTTCCGGGTAACCCGTGCCATCCCACCATTCGTGATGGAACTGGGCGATGTCCATGGCAATGTGCAAAAAGGCCAGTGGCGCATGGTCCGCTTCGTCGGTCAATGCCGCCTCGATGGCGTCGGCGCCCAGGCGGGCATGACCCTGCATCAAACGCCATTCCTCCGGGGCGAGCGGACCGGGCTTGAGCAGAATGTAATCGGGAATGCCAACCTTGCCGATGTCATGGAGTGCCGCCGCCTTGACGATGGTGTCGATGACGCCTGCAGCGCGCAGTCCGGCAAAGCGCGAATTTTTCGCCAGTTCCGATGCCAGGACACGGACGTAGCCCTGGGTGCGGCGAATATGGTTGCCGGTTTCGTTGTCACGTGTTTCGGCCAGACTGGCCAGGGCGCGCATCGCGACATCCTGCACGACCTGGTTGTCGCGCATGCGCTGCGCCACTTCAGACTCCAGCCAGGCATTCTGGTTGCGCAGGCGGTCGCGTGCCGACTTGAGTTCCAGCTGAGTGCGCACGCGCGCCAGCACTACCGCCGGCCGGATTGGTTTGTGGATGTAGTCGACAGCACCCAATGCGAACCCCAGTTCCTCGTCGGCATCGGCATTCATGGCGGTCACGAAAATCACCGGAATATCACGCGTCGCCGCAGCGGCACGCAATTTGTTGAGCACGGCGTGGCCATCCAGGTCGGGCATCATGACATCAAGCAATATCAGGTCGGGGCGGGGCAGCGAGGCGGCAATCGCGAGCGCCCGTGCTCCCGAATTGGCGACTCTGACAAGATACTCGTGCTGCAGGAGATCACCCAGCATCGCCAGATTTTCGGGTACGTCATCCACCACCAGAACTACAGGCTTGTCGGTCGGATTGTTCATGGTTGAATAAACAAGCTGGACGATCTCGAAAGGTTGGCGATTGATTCTAGGCGAGTCCGGCCGCACAGTCGACAGCATCAGTTGCCCCCAAGTTGTGCCGTAGCGCCAGCGCCGACTTTTTTTTGCGGACAGACCTTGTCGCTTATCCCGTAGCATTGCGGCATGAAGGCAATGCCCGCACTGCGCTCACGCAACTTTCGACTGTTTTTTGCCGGACAACTGATCTCGCTGATCGGTACCTGGATGCAGCAGATCGCCATGATCTGGCTGGCTTACCGTCTCACCGATTCGGTCGCCATGCTGGGTCTGGTCGGCTTTGCCAGCCAGATTCCGATCTTGCTGTTCAGCACCCTGGCCGGGGTATGGAGCGACCGGATCGACCGGCGCCGACTGCTGCTGCTGACGCAATTTCTTTCCCTGCTGCAGGCGCTGGCGCTGTTCGGATTGACGGTAAGCGGCGCCATCACACCGGCGGCATTGCTGATGATCGCCTTCCTGCTGGGCTGTATCAACGCCATCGACCTGCCGGCACGCCAGGCATTTGTGGCACAACTGGTCACCGACCGCTCCGACCTGCCCAATGCCATTGGTCTTAATTCACTGCTGATGAACGGCTCACGCTTTGTCGGACCGACGCTGGCGGGACTGCTGGTCGCGGCGGCTGGCGAAGCGGCTTGTTTCCTCGTCAATGCGCTTTCCTATCTGGCGGTGCTGGCTGCATTGGCGGCCATCCGTGTCGCACCGCGCCAGGTGCGTGTGCAACCGGCATTGACCGCCTTGCGCGCCGGGCTGACTTACGCGTTTACGCACCCGCAGATTCGCCTGCCGCTCTTCATGGTGGCGGGATTCAGTTTTTTCGTCACGCCGTATGCCGTGCTGATGCCGGCCTTCGCCCGCGACATTTTTCATGGCGATGCGCAAATGTATGGCTTTCTGGTGGGCAGTGCCGGCATCGGTTCCCTGTCTGCCGCACTGTTCCTCGCGCTGCGGGGTACTGGCGGGTTCGCCACCGGCCTGGACAGGCTGTCGGCATATGCCACGCTGACGGCTGGCATTGCGCTGGCCGCCTTCGCACTGGCACCCACCGTCACCATTGCCTACCCGCTACTGACCGCGCTGGGATTTTGCGTCGTCATCACCGTAGCCGGCAGCAACACCTTGATCCAGACAGTGGTCGAAGAAGACTTTCGCGGCCGCGTCATGGCAATCTTTTCGACAGCATTTCTGGGCATTGCACCGCTGGGCAGCTTGGCGATCGGCACTATCGGGGAGCTATTGGGCGTACGCCCGACCTTGCTGCTGTGCGGACTGCTGGCACTCGGCCTGGGGATTGTTTACCTGCAGCGCGTGAAATCCGTCACCTGAGGCCCGCAAATAACAAGGGGCGCGGTTTGACGCCGCGCCCCCCTGAATGCCACTAAGACTGCCCGCTTACTTCTTGGCAACCTTTTTCTTGCCAGCGACCGCGGTCTTGAAACCGGTACCCGCGGTGAAGCGCGGTACGGTGGTCGCCGCAATTTTCAATTTCTCGCCGGTCTTCGGATTCACGCCGGTACGTGCGGCGCGCTTGGCAGCTTTGAAGGTGCCAAAACCGACCAGAGTAACAGGATTGCCCTTGGCGACTGACTTGACAACGGCACCGACAATCGCGTCCAACGCTTTGCCCGCGGCAGCCTTGCTGATCACGGCTTCCTTGGCTGCGATTTCGATGAGATCCCCTTTGTTCATATTGGTCTGCTCCTCAGATGAAAGGCCACATAGCCAAAAATCATTGTAACTGGACAACCCGCCCCGGCGTCAAGCGGTTGATGCGTTTTTTTCGATGGAAGCCGCATGGCAAGGCACTTCGCGCAACATTTGTGCCTATAATCGAGCCACACAAAGACCATGCACGACCATGCACCAAAGCGGACTCGGGAGATCGTCTTCATGTTTTTCATTCTGTATTACATCGTCGCCATAACGGTTCTGGTTTTGCACTTCACGGGCATACTGGCCCGCTACAACCTGGAATGGATTGTGCTGGTACTGGCAGTCACGGTCTTCCCGGCGGTCATCTACCTCTAGCGCCGTTTTTTCGCCACCAGATCAATCAGGGCTGAATGGCCCTTGTGGCCGGCGCCCTCGGCGAGGTCGTCCTCGTACTCGCGGAGTTCCAGCATCTCCCAATCGGAAAATTCCTTCTCCAGCAATTCTGTGGTGTAGAGGTTTTCCACGCCGGACGGTCCGCCAGTAGCGTATTCAAGCTGCTTCGGGGTATAGCCCTGCATCAGCAGCAGGCCACCAGGCTTCACGGCAGAGCGAATCCGTTCGAACAGCACGGCGCGTCCTTCCGGACCAACGAACTGCACAAAGATGGCCACTACCACGTCGAACTGTAGCGACGCCCGCCACTGCAGCACGTCAGCCAGCACGAAGTTCACCGCGACATGACGGCTTACCGCCAGACGCTGCGCCTTGTGCAAGCCGACCGGCGAGATTTCAACGGCAGTGACGTTCAACCCTGCCTCAGCGAGGAAAACGCTGTTGCGCCCCTCACCGTCGGCCACCGCAAGCGCCGTCCAGCCCGGTTGCAGCCGCCGCAGCTGCGTGGCCAGAAACTTGTTGGGCGCCGTGCCGAACAGATATTCCGTGCCGGCCTCGGCATAACGTTCGGACCAGAGCGCGGCCTGGTCGATTTTCATGTGCAATGGCTGACGATGAAGTCCTTGACCGCCTGCACATCCGCCTTCATCACCGCGACCTGCTGCGGGAGTTTTTCGATGCCATCGAAGTCCGCGGGCCGTTGCGGATCGCAACCCAGCGCCTCCTGGATGGTCTCGGCGAACTTCACCGGCTGGGCCGTTTCCAGCACGATCATCGGTATGCCCGCTTCACGCTGTTCGCGCGCCACCTTGAGCGCATCGGCCGTGTGCGTATCGATCATCAACCGATGCTGCTGCCAGACAGCGCGGATCGTGGCCAGACGATCCGCATGGGTACTCTTGCCGGAGACGAAACGGAAGTCGGCAAGCCGGGAGATATAAGGTGTGTCATTGAGATCGAAACTGCCGCCCGTATCCACCTTGGCCCACAGTTCGCGCACCACCGCCGCATCGCGGCCGACCAGGTCGAAGACGAAGCGCTCGAAATTCGACGCCTTGGAGATATCCATCGATGGACTCGATGTCACCCAGGTATCGCTCGCGCCACGCGGCCGGTAGACGCCGGTGCGGAAGAATTCGTCGAGCACGTCGTTCTCGTTGGTGGCCAGGACCAGCCGGTGAATCGGCAAACCCATCTGGTGCGCGATGTGGCCGGCGCAGATGTTGCCGAAATTTCCCGACGGCACGGCAAATGACACCCGTTCATCGTTGCTGCGCGTTGCCGCAAAATAGCCCTTGAAGTAATAAACGATCTGGGCCAGCACGCGCGCCCAGTTGATCGAGTTGACCGCACCGATCTTGTATTGCGCCTTGAAGGCGGCGTCGTTGGAAACCGCCTTGACGATGTCCTGACAGTCGTCGAACATGCCCTCGATGGCGATGTTGAAGATATTCGGTTCCTGCAGCGAATACATCTGGGCGCGCTGGAAAGCCGACATCAGGCCATGCGGCGACAGCATGAAGACGCGCACACCGTGCTTGCCGCGCATGGCGTACTCGGCCGCCGAGCCGGTATCGCCCGAGGTTGCACCAAGGATATTGATGGTTTCACCGCGCACAGATAGCACATGCTCGAACAGATTGCCGAGCAGTTGCATCGCCATGTCCTTGAAGGCCAGCGTCGGGCCATTCGACAGTTCGAGCAGATAAAGCCCCCCCCCGCAAACCTCGCCGCGCTCGGCTTCCCCCCTCGGGGGCAAAGAAACACTTGGGGCGGCCCGGCGTGTTTCTTGCAATCCCGGCTCGAGCGTAGTCAATGGCGTGATGTCAGCAGCATCGCAACCGGGGCGTGTATGGCGGAAGGTATGGGCCGTGTAGGCGCGTTCAACCAGATCCTTTAGCGTGTCGCCAGGAATGTCGTCGATGAACTTTTCGAGGATGCGCAGCGCCAGCCCGGCATAAGGCAGTTCGCGCCATGCGGCGAGTTCTGCAGCGCTGACCTGCGGATAGGTTTCGGGCAGATAAAGGCCGCCGTCGGATGCCAGGCCGCCGAGGAGAATGTCGCTGAAGTTCTGCGGTGCGGCACCACCGCGCGTGGAAATGTATTTCATGGGATGTATTGGCTATCGAGTGACTAATGCGGACGGGAATTATCGTCGCTGGGTTCTGGCCTGTCCACCCATCCGCGCAGCAGCTGCAGGGCAAACAGCAGCATGCCGATTGCCACGGGCAGCCACCCACGCGCATCGTCAAACGCGAGCCAGAGCCCGCCCGCCAGAAACAGCACGGCACGCCAGCGACCGCCCCAGGCCAGACGTGCATGCAGGATGCGGCGCTGCGGCAAATTAGCGCCCGGATGGCGCCAGACCGGTAACAAGTGGCTTAGTGCGCCAGTGACGAGCGGCAACAGGAAGGCCGCCACGAAACTGGCAATCGCCGGGCGCGCTGACATTAGCCCCAGACCATGCGCCATGCCCAGCAGCAGCAGCAGCGCCAGGCCGGTGGTGGCCGCCAGCAATGACGCCGCCGCTCCGGCGTTGATTATCGCGGCGAAGCCAAAGGTACGCCGCCAGGCCAGCAGATTGTTACCGACCACCCAGAGCAGCAGCGCGGCACCGCCGAGGGACAGCCAGGCACCGACCGGGTTACCGCCGGCCGCTCCTGCCGCGACCAGCACCACCCCGCCTGCGGCAATCGGCAGCTCACGGCGCAAGCGGGCGGCGGCAGCCGGATCGGGGCGTCCCAGCACCGTCGGCACCAGCACCGGCAGCGTGCCCAGGGCCGCCAGGCCGATGAATCCCACGGTATTGAGATGCAGGTGAAACAGGCGCAAGACCGCGCCCAGTTCGGGCCGTGCCAGCCAGACCGGCACCAGGCTGACGGCAAAAAACAGACAGAGCAGCGCGGCCCCGTACCAGCGCGCACCAGGATGCGGGGAGCCCAGCGTGACGCGCAGGCGACGCGTGATCCACACCAGCAGAAGCAGGGCTGCCAGCGCAACCCCGCTCGCCGCGGCATGCAGGCTCCAACCAGGCAGGATTCCGGCCAGGGCGAGCGGAGTGGCAATGCCAGCAAGCTGGACGAGGAGCGGCAGGAGCAGCAGCGGGCGCCCGGGCGTGGCGGTCCGGGTCAGGACCGGCACGAAGTGAATGATGGCGCCGAATACCAGTGGCATTGCGCCGGCGGCAAAGGCGATATGAATAGTCGGCGCTGGCGGTACGGCGAGTAACGCCGCGAACAGCGCCGCCAGAAAGGCCAGAACGGCGCAGATGCCGAGATAGACCAGCATCTGCTGGAGCTGTCAGCTCAACTCTTCGAGGCGCAAACGCACGATTTTCCCGGTCACGACCGGCAAGGCCTCGATCAAGCGCATCGCCGCATCGACCTGCTTTTCGCGCACGATGTGGGTCAGCATGATGATTTCGGTCTGCGTCTCGTCCTCGGCGGGTTCGCGCTGGATCATGGCGTCGATGGAAATTTGCTGATCGGCAAGGATGCGCGTGATGTCGGCAAGCACCCCCGGCTTGTCCTCGACCCGCATGCGCAAGTAGTAGCCGGTCCGCACCTCGCCAATCGGCAATACCTTGAGGTCGTCCATCTGGTCGGGCTGAAAAGCCAGATGCGGCACGCGGTGTTCCGGATCGGCGGTTTGCATGCGGGTGACATCGACGAGATCGGCGATCACCGCGCTGGCGGTCGGCTCGGCGCCGGCGCCCTTGCCGTAGTAAAGCGTGGCGCCGACCGCGTCGCCCTGCACCAGCACGGCGTTCATCGCTCCCTCGACATTGGCGATCAGGCGCCGGGCAGGAATCAGGGTCGGATGGACGCGCAACTCCACGCCGTCAGGCGTGCGCCTGGTGATGCCCAGCAGCTTGATGCGGTAGCCCAATTGCTCGGCGTACTTGATGTCGGCGGCTTCAAGCTTGCTGATGCCCTCGATGTGCGCCTTGTCGAATTGCATCGGGATGCCGAAGGCAATCGCCGACATGATGGTCAGCTTGTGCGCGGCATCGACGCCTTCGACGTCGAAGGTCGGGTCAGCCTCGGCATAGCCCAGGCGCTGCGCCTCCTTGAGCACGACATCGAAGGTCAGGCCCTTGTCGCGCATCTCGGAAAGGATGAAGTTGGTGGTGCCGTTGATGATGCCGGCGATCCACTGGATGCGGTTGGCGGTGAGGCCCTCGCGCAGCGCCTTGATGATCGGGATGCCACCGGCCACGGCCGCCTCGAAGGCGACCATCACCCCCAATTTCTGGGCGGCGGCGAAGATTTCATTGCCATGCATCGCCAGTAAAGCCTTGTTGGCGGTAACAACATGCTTGCCGTTCTCGATGGCCTTCAGCACCAGTTCCTTGGCTATGCCGCAGCCGCCGATCAGTTCAACAACGATGTCGATCTCGGGGTTGCTCACCACGGCAAAGGCGTCATCCGTCACCGCCACCTTGCCCCCGGTAACTTGCCTGGCCAGCTCAAGATTCTTGTCGGCAACTTGCGTGACGCGAATCGGTCGGCCGGCGCGCCGGGTGATTTCCGCTTCATTGCGGGAAAGAACTGTAAATGTGCCGCCACCGACCGTGCCGATGCCCAGCAATCCAACATTGATTGGTTTCATAAATACTCGGAAAAGTGAGAAAGATTGATCAGGTGCCGTGCCGCTTGCGATATTGATCAAGGAAACGCGCGATGCGGCCGATGGCTTCGGTGAGATCATCGACGTTGGGCAGGAACACGACGCGAAAGTGATCGGGGGTCGGCCAGTTGAAGCCGCGCCCCTGCACCAGCAGCACCTTTTCCGTTTCTACCAGTTCAAGAATGAACTGCTGGTCGTCGCTGATCGGGTAAATTTTCGGGTCGAGGCGCGGAAAGCAGTAAAGCGCCGCCTGTGGCTTGACACATGAAACTCCGGGGATCGCCGAGAGCAGTTCCCAGGCCACGTCGCGCTGCTTGGACAAACGACCCTGCGGCGCCACCAGTTCATCGATGCTCTGATAGCCGCCCAGCGCGGTCTGGATCGCGTGCTGACCCGGCACATTGGAGCACAGGCGCATCGAGGCGAGGATGCCCAGCCCCTCGATGTAATCCTGCGCATGGCGTTTTTCGCCGGAAACGATCATCCAGCCGGCGCGAAAACCACAGGCCCGATAGTTCTTCGACAGGCCGTTGAAGGTGATGAACAGCACGTCGTCGGCCAGGCTGGCCAGCGAGGTGTGCGTGCGGCCGTCGTAGAGCACCTTGTCGTAGATTTCGTCGGCGAAGATGATCAACTGATGCTGGCGCGCCAGCTCGACGATTTCTTTCAGCAGGTCATCCGGATACAAGGCGCCGGTGGGATTGTTGGGGTTGATGACGACGATGGCGCGGGTCTGGGGGGTGATCTTGGCGCGCATGTCGGCAATGTCGGGCAGCCAACCGGCGCCCTCGTCGCAGAGATAGTGCCGCGGCGTGCCCCCGGACAGGGTGACGGCAGCCGTCCATAGCGGATAGTCGGGAGCCGGCACCAATACCTCGTCGCCATTGTCCAGCAACCCCTGCATGGACATGACGATCAGTTCGGAAACACCGTTGCCGAGATAGATGTCATCGATGGTGACATCGGCAATCTGCTTCTGCTGGCAATAGTGCATCACCGCCTTGCGTGCGGCGAACAAGCCCTTGGAGTCAGAGTAGCCGGAGGCATCGCGGATGTTGCGGATCACATCGACGACGATTTCCTCCGGCGCCTCGAAACCGAACGCCGCCGGATTACCGATGTTCAACTTGATGACACGGTGCCCCTCCTCTTCCATCTGGCGCGCGCGCGCCAGCACCGGCCCACGGATGTCGTAGCACACACTGGCGAGTTTGGCGGATTTATGGACGGGTTGCATGGTGGTTTGGGGCACGAAGGCGATAAAAGTGAAAGGTTATAATCTTAACCCAGCCTGAGCCAGAACCGCGGCAACCCAACGATCAGAAATTACGTTCTCACCACACGCCACCGCCTTGAAACTTCACGACGACTCGCTCAGCACCCGCCACGCCGTCACCGGCTATGGCGACCACCACGTCTCCGTAGACGGCCGCGAACTGCGGCGCAGCCTGCTGCTGCTGCCAGACCATCTCGACCTGGATTGGGGTCCGGACGACTTCGCCGCGCTCGCCCATGCCCACCTCGAACCACTGGCGACGCTGCGTTGCGATGTCCTGTTGCTCGGCACCGGCAACCGGCAACGCTTTCCCTCGCCCGCCTTGCTGCGGCCGCTGATCGAAGCCGGCCGCAACATCGAAGTGATGGATACACAGGCCGCCTGCCGCACCTATAACATCCTGATGACCGAGGGCCGCGTAGTGGCCGCGGCGTTGATCATCGAAATTTCGTCCGCCCCATGAATGCCGTCAGCTTGAGCCTGGTGCTTACCGGCGTGCTGCTGAATGCCGTCGCCCAGCTGCTGTTGAAGGCCGGCACCAACGCCATCGGCCATTTCGAGTTTCACTGGCAGAACGCCTTCCCCGTCGGCATCAAGCTGGCCATGCACCCCGCCATCCTGGCCGGCATGACCTGCTATGCCATCAGCCTGGTTGTCTGGATCATGGCGCTCTCGCGCGTGCCGGTCAGCATTGCCTACCCGATGCTGTCGATCGGCTACCTGATCAATGCCCTCGCCGCCTGGGCCTGGCTCAACGAACCGCTGGGCGCGCAGAAACTGCTGGGCATCGGCTTCATCGTCCTCGGCGTCTGGCTGATTGCCCGTTCCTAGGCTGACCGGGCCAGGATCCTGCACCGCAGGCCAGTAATGGTCATCTCAACCCCGAATTTTCGAGCCCTCCATGCCGCGCATCGCTCTCAAAATTGAAGTTCCCAGCTACCGCGCTGCCTGTAACGGCGTGCCGGTACTGACCGACCTGCTGCGTCGCCACCGCGCCGGCGCGAGCTTTGTGTTTGCCCTTGGCCCCGACCGCTCCGGACGGGCGCTCGGCCATGCCTGGCAACCGCAATTGCATGGTCGCGCCAGCAACACCACGCTGACAGAACACTTCGGACTGCGCTCGCTGCTTTACGGCACCCTGCTGCCGGCACCCAATATCGGCCGGCGCTGTGCCGACATTTTGCGCAGCGTGCGCGACCATGGTTTCGAGCTTGGCCTGCACGGCTGGGACACGCTGCGCTGGCTGGCCGAAGTGGACAAGGCTGGTCCTGCCTGGAGCGAAACGCAGCTCAAGCGCGCCATGGCTGCTTTCGAGGAAATTTTCTCCACGCCCCCCCTGCTGCATGCCGCCCCCGGCTGGCGTGGCAATCCGCATAGCCTGCGCCTGACCCAGCGCTGCAATTTCGCCTATGCCAGCGACACTCGCGGCCGCCATCCCTTTGTACCGGTGTGGCATGGCGAGATCGTGCGCTGCCCGCAATTTCCCACCACCCTGCCCACGCTGGACGAACTCGCCAATGCAGCAAAACCTGACCCGCACTCCATGTGCGAGCAATTGCTGGCGCTCACCGCCACGCCATCCCCGACCGGCCATGTCTTCACCCTGCGCATCGAACCCGGCGCGACGCAGCGTGTCGAACTGATCGAGGCATTACTGACCGGCTGGCGGGAACAGGGCTACGAACTGACATCTATTCAGACGCTGGCTACCGGCCTTGCCGTGGATAAACTTCCCCGACATGAGATCGTGGTGGGCAAGGTGCCGGGACGCCACGGTACCCTGCTGTTGCAGGGCAACGAATTTTTATCCGACTGGAGGCAAGCCACATGAGCAATTCATCCACCCCTTCCGCCGTTGGTCTGGAAGTTCCCGATTTCTCCCTGCCGGCCACCGCCGGCAAGACCTTCACCCTCTCCGCGCAACGCGGTAATCCGCTGGTGATTTATTTTTATCCCAAGGACAGCACACCCGGCTGCACCACCGAGGCACAACAGTTTCGCGACCTGCATGGCGAATTCGTCAAGGCCGGCGGCAGCGTCTGGGGGGTGTCGCGCGACAGCATCAAGTCGCATGAGAATTTCAAAAGCATACTGGGGCTGCCCTTCGAACTGTTGAGCGACGCCGAAGAAACCGCCTGCATCCTGTTCGATGTCATCAAACTGAAGAACATGTATGGCAAGCTGGTCAAGGGTATCGAGCGCAGCACCTTTCTGATCGACCGCAACGGCAAGCTGGCCCGCGAGTGGCGCGCCGTCAAGGCCGATGGCCATGCGGCCGAGGTGCTGACCGCCCTGCAAGCGCTGTAAAAATTTCCCGATCGGAGTTCCATGAACGCCAAACGCACCACCAAGCCGAGCAAGTCCACCAAGCTGTTTGTGCTCGACACCAATGTGCTGATGCACGATCCGCTCTCCCTGTTCCGCTTCGAGGAACACGACCTCTACGTGCCGATGATGACGCTCGAAGAACTCGACGCCAACAAGAAGGGCATGTCGGAAGTGGCCCGCAATGCCCGCCAGACCAGCCGCATGCTCGACGAGATTGTCAGTTGCTGTGAAGACAGCATCAAAGACGGCATCGAACTGGCCGGACCCTCGCACGAGCTGGCGACCGGGCGCCTGTTCCTGCAAACCGAAGCGATCAACAGTGTCCTACCCGCATCGCTGCCGACTTCGCGCGCCGATAACCAGATCATCGCCGTGGCGCTGCATCTGCATCAGACGCAGCCGAAACGGCCGGTGATTCTGGTCACCAAGGACATCAACATGCGCATCAAGGCCCGTGCACTGGGCCTCGATGCACAGGATTACTTCAACGACAAGGTACTGGAAGACACTGATCTCCTCTATACCGGTAGCCTGGAGCTACCTGAAGATTTTTGGGACACGCACGGCAAGGGTCTGGAGTCCTGGAAGAAGGACGGCCGAACCTACTATCGGATCAAGGGCCCGCTCTGCCCAGATCTGCTGGTCAATGAATTCGTCTGGCAGGACGGCGTCCAGCCCCTGCAGGCCTTGGTAAAAGTCGGCGCCGGCAAGACGGCGGAAATCGAGACTCTGATCGACTACAGCCATGCCAAACATGCGGTGTGGGGCATCACGGCCAGAAACCGCGAGCAGAATTTTGCCCTCAACCTGCTGATGGATCCCGACATCGACTTCGTTACCCTGCTCGGCCAGGCCGGCACCGGCAAGACGCTGCTGACACTGGCATCCGCGCTGACCCTGACACTGGAGCAGAAGCGATTCGCCGAAATCATCATCACCCGCGTCACCGTGCCGGTCGGCGAGGACATCGGCTTCCTGCCCGGCACCGAGGAAGAAAAAATGACGCCATGGATGGGCGCATTGGAGGACAACCTCGATGTACTCAACAAACCCGCCGAGGAAGGCGAAAAGGCCGGCAGCGGCTACTCCGGCAGCTATTCGGGAGAATGGGGCCGCGCCGCAACCATGGACCTGATCAGGAGTCGCATCAAGATCAAGTCGCTCAATTTCATGCGCGGCCGCACCTTCCTGAACAAATTCGTCATCATCGACGAAGCGCAAAACCTCACCCCGAAGCAGATGAAAACCCTGATCACCCGCGCCGGCCCCGGCACCAAGGTGGTCTGCCTGGGCAACATCGCCCAGATCGACACGCCTTACCTGACCGAGGGTTCATCCGGCCTGACCTACGTCGTCGACCGCTTTAAGGGCTGGCCGCATTCCGGTCATATCACCCTGCTGCGCGGCGAACGCTCGCGGCTGGCCGATCACGCTGCGGAAGTGCTGTAAAACAAATACGCCCGCCCCCCTTCGCCCCCCTCGCGGGGGGTTCTCGTTAGCGCGCTGCGCGCGGATATTACGGGGAGCTGTCGTATTTACTGCTGAGCGGGTTGCGCCTTCGGCGCGTGCCGCGTTTGCTTGGGGCGGCCCGGCGCAAACGCTGCTGTGGTTCGTTACGCTGGAAAAGTCGGCGCTGGCGGGACGGCGCAATTTAACAGCAGCTTTCCCGCAGGGCCGCCCCAAGGGAAAGCGGCACGCGCCGCCAGGCGCAACCCGTGCAATCTTACCAACGGAGTGCCCCGTGATAGGCGAGCGTAGCGAGCACTAAAGAACCCCCCGCGAGGGGGGCGAAGGGGGGCGGGAGTTTATATGCCTAGATAGGCCGCCTTCACCTGCTCGTTGTCGAGCAGTTCCTGCCCCGTGCCGGTCAGGGTGATCGAGCCGGTTTCCATGACATAGCCGCGGTCGGCGATTTCCAGGGCGGCATAGGCATTCTGTTCGACCAGGAAAATGGTCATGCCCTGCGCTTTAAGGGTGCGCACGACGTTGAAGACTTCCTCGACCAGCAGCGGCGCCAGCCCCATCGACGGCTCGTCGAGCAACAGCAAGCGCGGCCGTCCCATGAGTGCCCGGCCGATCGACAGCATCTGCTGCTGGCCACCGGAGAGCGTGCCGGCGGGCAGGTGACGTTTTTCCTTGAGCACCGGGAAAGTCTCATAAACCCGCTCCAGCCCGACCGTGAGTCGGCCTTTGGATTGCGTAATGGCGCCCAGGCGGAGGTTATCCTCGACCGACAGGGGCCCGAACACCTGGCGTCCCTCGGGCACCTGGCAGATGCCCAGGCTGACGCGCCGGTCGGGACTGAGCTGCGTGATGTCTTCGCCGTCGAAGATGATGGTTCCGCCGACGATGGGCTGCACGCCGGAGATGGCCCTGAGCAGGGTCGTCTTGCCCGCGCCGTTGGCGCCGACCAGGGCCACCAGTTCGCCGCTGCGAATCTCCAGGCTGATTTCCTTGATGGCCCGGATGCGTCCATAGCAACTATCGACGGCGCGCACGGCAAGCACTGATTGGCGCACCGGAGCCGCGGCGTCGTGCATCAGTTGTCCGGCGGCCGATCCGCCCAGTCCGACCGATTCCGGGGCCAGATTGACCACGCGATGGTAGAGCTCGCGAAACTCCGCCTGGCGCTTGGTGCCGAACTGCGGATGATCCGCGTCGGACAGCACCGCATCGAGTTTCTGAATATCTTCGGCGGTCAGCACCTTGTGGGCGCGCGGCAGCAGCTTGCCCTCCTCCTTGCCGATGTGACTGCGAATCTCCGCCACCAGTTCGCGCAGCGCCTCGACAAACAGCGGCCGGCCGGCTTCGCTATGCGACTCGTCCAGGGCAGCGCGCAGCCGGGCAATCAGCGGTGCGCCATCGACGTGCTCGAGAGACAGCTCGTCAAGGAGAGGAATCAGCGTCGGGTCGCGTTCGCGCAACAAGCCGAACAGGAGCAACTCCTCGCGCGGATTGTGCATGTGGTTGGAGTACTCGTCGATATAGGTGAACACCGCCTCGAAGAAACGCTTGTCGGGCTGTGCGCCATGCTCGATATCATCGGCCAGGTCGGCGATCGCATGGCCCAGTTGCCACTGGTTGCGGTGTTCATCGGTAATCGTTCGCAATGTCAGGCTGCGCATGGTTGTTGCCTTACAAGAAACTCGCCGGGCCGCCCCAAGAGTTTCTGCTCCTTGAGGGGAGAACCGAGCAAAGCGCAGGTTTGCGGGGTGGGATCATTGATGGGTGCCGAGATAGGCCGCGATGACATCCGGATTGCGCCGCACTTCGGCCGCCGTGCCTTCGGCAAGTTTGCGGCCATAGTCGAGCACCAGAATCTGGTCGGAAATATTCATCACCATTTTCATGTCGTGTTCCACCAGCACCACCGTCACCCCGGAGTCGGCGACCTTGCGTACCAGGATATCGACCTCGCCGGTTTCCTTCGGGTTCAATCCGGCGGCAGGTTCGTCGAGAAACAGGACGCGTGGCTGGGCGGCCAGCGCCCGGGCAATTTCCAGCCGTTTCAGGGCGCCATACGGCATGGCATCGGCGTGGGCATCAATGAAAGCCTCCAATCCGACCAGCCGCATCAACTCAGCCGCCTCTTCGCGCAGCACGGCATCGCGCCGGGCAATGCTGGGGAAGCGCAGCGCTCCCTTGAAGAGGTTGCGATCAAGCCTGAGGTGCGCGCCAACCATGACATTCTCGAGCGCCGTCATGTTCATGCATACCTGAAGATTCTGGAAGGTGCGCGCCATGCCGAAACGCGCCAGTTCATGGGGCGCAACGCCGGCAATGTCACGCCCATCGAGGCGAATCTGCCCTTCGCTCGGAACATAGATGCCGGTGATGAGATTGAACAGCGTTGTCTTGCCGGCGCCATTCGGACCGATGACCGAATAGACGATCCCGGCATCAACGGCAAAACTGACATTCTGCACGGCACGCACGCCGCCAAAAATCTTGGTGAGGTTGCTGACTTCGAGGAGCGCCATTCATCGTCTCCCGAATTTGGCCGCCAGGGTCGGTACCAGCCCCTTGGGCATGAAGATCATGCAGAACATCAGAATGGCGCCGAAGGCGACCGTCTCCCAGCCCTCGAAACCGGCCAGCGCCTGCGGCAAAGCCGTCAGCAGGACGGCGCCGATCACCGAACCATAAATCGAGGCCATGCCGCCGATGACGACCATGGTCACCAGTTCTATCGAATGGAAGAAATCCGCCACGTTGGGTGTCACGAAACCGACATAGTGCGCCGTCACCGAACCCATCAGGCTGGCGAATACCGCCGACAGCACGAAGATCGCCAGCTTGTATTTGGCCACGTCGACACCCACCACCTGCGAAGCCACCTCCGAGCCATGCAGGGCGCGCAGCGCCCGCCCGAACGGCGAGTTGATCAGGTTCAGCGAAGCCCACAGGCTGAGCAGCAGGATGCCTGAAACCACCCAGTACCACTGCTTTTCCCCAGATAACTCGAAACTGAACAATGCCAGCGCCGGCACCGGCATGCCGTCCGGCCCGCCGGTCAGGGCGGCCTCGTTCCTGACAATGATCGAGATGATGATGCCAAGCCCCAGGGTCGCCATCGCCAGATAGTGTCCCTTCAGCTTGAAGATCGGGCGCGCCACCAGCGCCGCCAGCACCCCTGCCCCCAACGCGCCGGCCAGCATGGCCGCCAGCGGCGACCAACCGTAGTGTGTCGTCAAAACCGCCGTGGCGTAGGCACCAATGCCGACGAAGCCGGCGTGGCCGAGGCTGATCTGGCCGGCAAAACCGATCAGCAGATTGAGCCCGAGCACGATGCAGGCATTGATCAGCATGCGGATCGCCAGATCGAGGTAGAAGTTGTTCGGCAGCAGAAATGGCAGCACGGCCAGCACGACCGCAATGATGATCAATCCGGTAAAACGTGATCTCGGCATGGTCAAACCCGATCCGTGACCTTGCCGCCAAACAGTCCGCGCGGCATGAAGAACAGGATGATCAGGATCATCACAAAGGGGATCGCGTCCTTGTAGGCCGAAGAAATGTAGCCGGCACCCATGGCCTCGATGATGCCCACCAGCAGGCCGCCGACCACCGCACCCAGCCCGCTGCCCAGCCCGCCGACCACGGCGGCAACAAAGCCCTTGAGTCCCAGCATGATGCCGACATCGTAGGAAGTCAGGGTCAGCGGTGTCAGCAGGATGCCGCCAATCGCACCGAGCGCACCCGACAGGGCGTAACTGATGAACAGCACGCGGCTCGTGTTGATGCCGACCAGTTGGGCAGCCAGGCGATTATAGGAAGTGGCGAGAATCGCCTTGCCCATCAGCGTGCGACTGAAAAACCAGCCCAGCGCGGCCACCACCAGCGCCGCCACGCCCAGCACCCACAAGCTTTGCGGCAACAGCGTGGCACCGGCAATGGCGATCGGCTCGGACCCCGAAAACGCGGGGAAACTGTGCGTGCCCTTGCCGAGAAAGATCTGCACCACGCCGCGGATCACCAGCGCGGCGCCGATGGTGATGATGATCAGCGTCGTCACCTCGGCGTTTTTGGCCGGTTCGATCGCCAGCTTTTCGATCAGGATGCCGACCAGGGCCGGGATGAAGATCGCCAGCAGCACGGCCAGCGGCATCGGCAAACCGGCCTGCAGAAAGAACACCGTCAACATGCCACCGAGCATGATGAATTCGCCCTGGGCGAAATTGATCACGTTGCTGGCGTTGTAAATCAGCGTAAACCCCAACGCCGCCAAGGCATAGGCAGCGCCGACCGTAATGCCGGAAAACAGAAATTGCAGAAATTGCGGCAGCCACTCGCCGTTCATGAAGCCCCTCCTCCCGGGATTCTGGTTGATCCGTGACCTCTTATTGCACATGCGGGCCAGTGGATCAGGAGCGCCATTATGCCCTGAACTGCCTGTTCCAAGCTGCCTTGAAGCGACATGGCGGGCGATGATTTTCGCAACCACTTGTTCAATGTGGTAATTTTCATGCTTTGCCAAAAATAAATCAGCAGCCGGGAGAAGAGCATGGCGGCCAATAGACCGCAAGCGCAAGCTTTTGCAAGCATCGAAACAGCCAGTCGCGACGAAATTACCGCGCTACAGACGGAGCGGTTGAAAAAGACCCTGCAGCACGTCTACGCCAACGTCCCCCACTATCGCAGCAAGTTTGATGCGGCCGGTATTCATCCGGACGATTTCCATGAATTAGCGGATCTGGCCAGGTTCCCGTTCACGACCAAATCCGATTTGCGCGAAAACTATCCGTTCGGCATGTTCGCCGTGCCGCGCGCGCAAGTGGTGCGGGTGCACGCCTCCTCCGGCACGACCGGCAAGCCGACCGTGGTCGGCTACACCCGGAACGACATCGCCACCTGGTCGAGCCTGATGGCCCGCTCGATTTTCGCCGCGGGCGGCCGCCCCGGCGACATCGTCCATGTGGGTTACGGTTACGGTCTCTTTACGGGTGGCCTGGGCGCCCACTACGGCGCCGAACACCTCGGCTGTACGGTCATCCCGATGAGTGGCGGCCAGACCGAAAAGCAGATCCAGATCATCAACGATTTCCGGCCCGACATCATCATGGTGACGCCTTCATACATGCTGGTGCTGGCCGAGGAATTCGAAAAGCAAGGCCTGGACTCACGCGCCTCCTCGCTACGCATGGGCATGTTCGGTGCCGAACCGTGGACCGAGGCCATGCGGGGCGAGATCGAGGCCAAGATGAATATCGACGCCGTCGATGTCTATGGCCTCTCCGAGGTGCTCGGCCCGGGCGTCGCCTGCGAATGCTTCGAGTCGAAAGACGGCCCGGTGATCTGGGAAGACCATTTCTACCCCGAGATCATCAACCCGGAAACCGGCGCGGTGGTGCCCGATGGCGAAGAAGGCGAACTCGTGTTTACCTCGCTGACCAAGGAGGCCTTCCCGGTCATTCGCTACCGCACGCGCGATCTCACCCGCCTGCTGCCGCCGACTTCGCGCACGATGCGCCGCATCGGCAAGATTGTCGGTCGTTCCGACGACATGTTGATCATTCGTGGCGTGAACGTTTTCCCGACGCAAATCGAGGAACTGATTCTCAAGGACAAGCGCCTTTCCGGCAATTACCAGCTGATCGTCACCCGTGAAGGCCATCTCGATGCGCTCGAAGTGCAATGCGAACTGCAGCGCGATGCGACCTTCAAGGTGACCGGCGCGGAACGCCAGGAAGTTGCCCATCTGCTGCGTCACCACATCAAATCGCTGATTGGTGTTTCAACCGAAGTCCGGGTGATGGATTCTGGTTCCATTCCGCGCATCCAGGGCGGCAAGGCCCAGCGGGTCATCGATCAACGCAGCAAACCATAACAACGCAGAAAACCATAATTTTTCAAAACAAAGAGGAGATATTCAAAATGAAACAGATATTCAAAAAAATTGGCCTGGCCGTTGCCGGCGCCACCATCGCTGGCGCCCTGACGCTTTCCAGTGCCTTCGCCAACGAGCCGATCAAGCTCGGCTCGGTACTGTCGGTCACCGGCCCTGCCGCGTTTCTCGGCGATCCGGAACTCAAGACGCTGCAGATGTATGTCGAGAAGATCAACAAGGAAGGCGGCGTGCTCGGCCGGCAGATCCAACTCACGCACTACGACGACGGCAGCGATGCCGGCAAGGCCAACGGCTTTGCCAAGCGACTGATCGAAGAGGACAAGGTCGACCTGATCGTCGGCGGCACGACGACCGGCAGCACCATGTCGATGGTGCCCCTGGTTGAAAAGGCCGGCCTGCCTTTCATTTCCCTGGCCGGCGCGGTCGTCATCGTCGAACCGGTGAAGAAATGGGTCTTCAAGACACCGCATACCGACCGCATGGCGGCCGAAAAGGTTTTTGAGGACATGAAGAAGCGCAACCTGACCCAGGTCGCCCTGCTTTCCGAAACCTCCGGCTTCGGCCAGTCGGGCAAGCGGGAAACCGAAGCCATGGCTGCCAAGATGGGCATCACGCTGGTCGCCAACGAAACCTATGGCCCCAAGGACACCGACATGAGCCCGCAACTGACCAAGATCCGCAATGCACCGGGCGTGCAGGTTGTCTTCGTCTTCGGCCTCGGCCAGGGACCAGCCATCGTCACCAAGAACTACCAGCAGCTCGGCATCAAGCTGCCTTTGTATCATGCCCACGGCGTGGCTTCGGAGGAGTTCATCAAGCTCGCCGGTCCGGCTGCGGAAGGCGTCCGCCTGCCTGCCGCCGCCCTGCTGGTCGCCGACAAACTCGACGCCAAGGACCCGCAGAAGCCGGTCGTCATGGCCTACAAGAAGGCTTACAACGAGCGTTACAAGGCAGATGTCTCCACCTTCGGCGGCCACGCGTTCGATGGTCTGATGATGGTCGTCGAGGCCATCAAACGGGCGGGCAGCACCGACAAGGCCAAAGTGCGCGACGAGATTGAAAAAACCAGGGACTTCATCGGCACCGCCGGCAAGGTCAACATGTCGCCCACCGATCACATGGGACTCGACCTGTCGGCGTTCCGCCTGATCGAGGTCAAGAATGGTGACTGGTCGCTAGTGAACTAAGGTCCGCCCTCCCCCAGCCCCTCCCTCGCGGGAGGGGTGACTGTTGACTCGCTGCGCTCGTCTTGTTACGGGGTGCCCCCATTCGTACATAGGCGCGGATTGCGCCTGGCGGCGCGTGCCGTCTCGCCTTGGGGCGGCCCGGCGGCGAGACTGCTGGGGTAATCAATTTAAAGAGTTTTGATACAACAATGGCCCGCTGCGTGCGGGCCATTGTTGTTTTGGCGCCGTCCCACCAGCGCCGACTTTCAATACGAACCCGGTGAAGCAAAATTCTCGAATTTTGTGTATTCACCGAGGAAGGTCAGTTTGGTCATGCCGGTCGGGCCGTTACGGTGCTTGCCGATGATGACTTCGGCAACGCCTTTTTCCGTGGTGTCGGGTTTGTAATACTCCTCGCGGTACATCATCATGATGATGTCGGCATCCTGCTCGATCGCGCCCGATTCGCGCAGATCGCTCATCAGCGGGCGCTTGTCGATGCGTTCCTCGACCTTGCGCGAGAGCTGCGAGAGGGCGATGATCGGCACTTGCAGTTCCTTCGCCAGCGCCTTGATGGAGCGCGATATCTCCGATATTTCGGTGGCACGGTTTTCGTTGTTCTTCACCGAACTCATCAGCTGCAGGTAGTCGATGACGATCAGCCCCAGCTGGCCGCATTGGCGGTGCAGGCGGCGTGCCCGCGCGCGCAGGTCGGAGGCGTTGAGCATGCCGCTTTCATCGATATGGATGGGCGCATCGTGCAGTTTGCCGAGCGCCATCGACATCTTTTCCCAATCTTCATCCGACAGCTTGCCGGTACGAATCTTGGTCTGGTCGAGCCGGCCCGCCGATGAAAGAAAGCGCATTGCCAGTTGCGGCCCGGACATTTCCAGGCTGAAAATCGCCACGGGCTTGCGCAGTTCCATGCCGACGTGCTCGGCAATGTTGAGCGCAAAAGCCGTCTTGCCCATCGACGGGCGGCCGGCGACGACGATCATGTCGCCCGGCTGCAAGCCCGAGGTCATGCGGTCAAGGTCATGGAAACCGGTCGCCAGTCCGGTGATGTCGGATGGATTCTCGCGGTTGAAGAGCACCTCGATGCGCTCGACGACACCGCCGAGAATCGGCGTGATCGCTTGGAAACCCTGCAGCGAGCGGTTGCCCGCCTCGGCAATCTCGAAGACTTTTTGTTCGGCGGCATCCAGCAGTTGCTTGACGTCGCGACCGGCCGGGTTGAGGGCCGATCCGGCGATTTCGTCGCCGACGGTCACCAGTTTGCGCAACACCGCCCGCTCGCGGACGATTTCAGCGTAACGACGAATATTCGCGGCAGAGGGCGTGGCATTGGCGATTTCACCCAGATAGGCCAATCCGCCGGTCTGCTCGGCCTGGTTGGCGTGTTCGATGGATTCGAACACGGTGACCACGTCAGCCGGACGCCCGGCTTCAACGAGCTTGCGGATGTGGGCAAAGATGCGCCGGTGATCGTCGCGATAAAAATCCGACTCATTCACCTGATCGGCAATGCGATCCCACGCCTGATTGTCGAGCAGCAGGCCACCCAGCAGCGATTGCTCGGCCTCGATCGAATGCGGCGGCAGTTTGAGCGCGGCAACCTGTGCATCCGCGCTGCCGCTCAGGTAATTCTGCGTATAGGGTTGGGCAGCCAATTGGGCGCCTGGGGCATAAGCCATAATTTCTCCTCGTGGCACTTTTGCCAAGACCGGAAGTTTACTCGCCGACTTGCCTGAAGGGGAGTGAACAAACTGTGTGTATGTTGTGGAAAGGCTGTGCGCAAGTTGTGCAAAAGCAGACCGGCAAACATTCAGTCAGGCGCTACCGCGGCAGCGTTGCTTGAGTAACTGCATTCGTCGGCAGCGCCGCACATTCAAAACACGTCGCAATATTCGATGTATATCGTCGAAGTATTCGATTTGTCGGATGATTCTCTTTGTCCTAGTATTGGCCTTTACTCAACCAGAGAAGGCAGGGAAGGCAAGATGCGTATCGACATTCAGGCACAGGGTTTTGAATTGACTGACGGCCTGCGCGAACATACCGAACGGCGCCTGCGGTTTGCCCTCAGTTGGGCCGACCAATACGTCAGCAAGCTCGGTGTACGCTTATCCGACGTAAACGGGCCGCGCGCCGGCATAGACAAACGTTGCCACATCCAGATTCCGTTGCCGGGGATTCCCGACGTGGTGATTGAGGATACCGAGTCCGATCTTTACGTCGCGATCGACCGGGCTGTTGACCGCGCGGAACGAGCGGTGGCGCGACGGGTCGGCCGCTTGCGGGAGCAACACCATGAGCGGATTGACTATGCAACAGACAGCACCATATTACAAGAAGCTAGCGATCCAGCGCGGCTGGCATCAAACCGTCGCTAATACTCTGTTACTGAAAGGAAAGTATTCATGAAACGCATCCTGCTCTTCCTCGGCACCAACATGGCCATATTGCTGGTGCTGTCCGTCACCATGCGCCTGTTGGGCGTGGAGCCCTACCTCACGGCCCAAGGCCTGAACCTGACATCGTTGCTGATCTTCGCGGCAGTGATGGGCTTTGGCGGTGCGTTCATCTCGCTGGCGATTTCCAAATGGACCGTAAAGAGGTCGATGGGCGTCCAAGTGATTGAGGCGCCGGCGAATTCGACCGAGTTCTGGCTGGTGGAAACCGTCCGGAAATATTCATCGGCAGCCGGCATCAAGATGCCCGAGGTCGGAATTTTCGATTCACCCGACGTCAACGCCTTTGCCACCGGCATGACCAAGAACAGTTCGCTGATTGCCGTTTCAACGGGACTGCTCCAGCAGATGACCCGACCGGAAGCCGAGGCGGTGCTGGGTCATGAAGTCGCCCACGCCGCCAACGGCGACATGGTGACGATGGCGCTGATCCAGGGCGTGGTCAATACCTTCGTCATGTTCCTCTCAAGGGTCATCGGCCACACCGTGGACCGGGTGGTGTTCAAGAACGAGCGCGGCCATGGCCCGGCCTTTTTCGTCACGATGATCATCGCCGAACTGGTACTGGGCGTCCTCGCTTCGATCATCGTCATGTGGTTCTCGCGGCAGCGCGAGTTCCGCGCCGATCGCGGTGGTGCCAGCCTGGCCGGGCGGCGCAACATGATCGCCGCGCTGGAGCGGCTGAATGCCCTGCATCCGCAACCGCTGCCCGACAAGATGGCCGCCTTCGGCATCGCCGGCGGCGGCAACGGCGGCATCAAGCGCCTGTTCATGACCCATCCGCCGCTGGAAGAGCGCATCGCCGCGCTCAAGGCAGCGCAGTAAACGATGACTGAAACCTCGGTGGCGCCGGTCGGGCGTGAACGTCTGCGCGCCTTCATCGAACATCCCCGCGTGCAGGGCGCGATTATCGCCCTGATCCTGCTCAATGCGGCACTGCTCGGCATGGAGACCTGGCCCGCCGCGATGGCGGCAGCGGGCGGATTGATTCTTGGGGTCGACCAGCTCATTCTTGGCGTGTTCGTAGTGGAAATCGCCCTGCGGCTCTACGTGCACCGCCAGGCTTTCTGGCGCGACCCATGGAGCGTGTTCGACTTCGCCGTCGTTGCCATTGCGCTGATGCCGGCCACCGGCCCGCTCGCCGTGCTGCGCGCCCTGCGCGTCTTGCGCGTGCTGCGCCTCTTGACCATGGTGCCCTCCATGCGGCGGGTGGTGGGGGCGCTGCTCGCGGCAATTCCGGGCTTGGGTTCCATCGCCATGGTGCTGATGATCATTTTTTATGTGTTTGCGGTGATCGCCACCAAGCTGTTCGCCGCCGACCACCCGGAGTGGTTCGGCCACATCGGCCGCTCGCTCTACACCCTGTTCCAGGTGATGACACTGGAAAGCTGGTCGATGGGCATCGCCCGCCCGGTGATGGAAAACTTTCCCTACGCCTGGGCCTTCTTTGTGCCCTTCATCCTGGTGGCGACCTTCACCATGCTCAACCTGTTCATCGCCATCATCGTCAGCGCGATGCAAAGCTACAACGATAAAGAACAGGCAGAGACAGTGGCGGCAGTGGAGCAGGCCAAGGAGCACATCGAGGCCGACCTGCACAGCGAGGTGCGCGCCATGCGTGCCGAGATCCGCGAACTGAAGACCCTGCTGGCTCCGCCAATGGAAATGGCAGCGCAGATCAGCACCCCGGGACGGCGTAGCGACTAGCGATACTGGACGCCCGACATGACCCTTTCCGCCCACGCTCTCCTGGCCATGCGCGGCACCGTAGCGGCGGCGACGAGCTGTTCCTCACGGGCATGCTGCGACACGGCCGCCGGGCGGACGCTCTAACAGAAAACCAAATCATGACCACACTACAGGAATCGCCCGTCTGGCACGCCGTGCCGCCGGAAGCCGTCGCGGCAGCATTGCATGTTGACGTTAGCGCCGGGCTGACCACCAGCACAGCGCAAACCCGGCTCGCCAGCCACGGCCCGAACCAGCTTGCCAGCCAGCCGCCGCGCCCGGCCTGGTTAAAATTTATCGACCAGTTCAAGAACTTCCTGGTCATCGTGCTGCTCGGTGCCGCGGTGCTGGCCGGAGCGGTGGGCGAGCTCAAGGACTCCATCGTCATCGCCATCGTGGTGCTGCTGAACGCCACGCTCGGCTTCTTTCAGGAGCATCGCGCCGAGGCCGCGCTCGCGGCGCTGAAGAACATGCTGGCACCGATCGCGCGCGTGCGCCGAGACGGCCACGCCGCGCTGATCCCGGCGGTCGACCTGGTGCCGGGCGATATTCTGTTGCTCGAAGCGGGCGACCGCATCCCGGCCGACGCGCGCGTGCTCCACGCCCATGCCGGCGAGGTGGCGGAGGCCGCGCTCACCGGCGAGTCGCACGCGGTGGCCAAGAACCCGGAAGCGGTCGAAGAAAAGTCGGCGCTGGCGGAACGGCGTGGCATGGTTTTCATGAATACCGTGGTGACGCGCGGCCGCATCGAGGCCATTGTCACCGCCACCGGCATGCACACGGAGATGGGCAAGATCGCCGGTATGCTGGCCGAGGCTGCCGAATCGGCCACCCCCTTGCAGGTACAGCTCGACCGGCTCGGCAAGCGTCTGGCGGCCATCGCGGGCGTGGTCGTTGGCCTGATCTTTGTCATCGGCATCCTGCGCGGCGACGACCTGGTGAAGACGGCGATGACCGCGATTGCGCTGGCGGTGGCGGCGATTCCCGAAGGCCTGCCCGCCGTGGTGACCGTCACCCTGGCACTGGGCATGCATCGCATGGCCAAGCGCCACGCCATCGTCAAAAAGCTGGCGGCGGTGGAAACGCTGGGCTGCACGACGGTAATCTGCTCCGACAAGACCGGCACGCTGACCTTGAACCAGATGACCGCCCGCCGCATCTATTACATGGGCCGCCACTTTACCGTGAGCGGTGAAGGCTACCGGGGGGAAGGCCAGATCAGCGCCGCGGACGGCCAGCCCGCGCCGGCGCTGGACAGCCTGCGCAAGCCGGCGGTACTCTGCGCCGATGCGCGCATTCACGACGGCGAACTCATCGGCGACCCGACCGAAGGCGCGCTGCTGGCACTTGCCGCGAAGGCCGCAGCGGGCGCGAATGTCACCGATACGCCAGAGGAAATCGCCGCTGCACTGCATGATCGCCATCCGCGCATTGCCGAAATCCCCTTCGATTCAGCCAACAAGTTCATGGCCACCTTCCACCATGACGGCGCCGTCGTGCGCATGTGGATCAAGGGCGCGCCAGACGTGCTGCTGGCCCGCGCCAGCCGCTGGCTCGCGCCGGCGGGCGAACAAGCGCTCGACGATGCTGCCCGCGCCGAATTCACAGCACAGAACGCCGCGTTTGCCGAGCAGGCCCTGCGCGTGCTCGCCCTCGCCGGCCGCGACATTCCTGCCGCGGAATTCGATCCGGCCGGTGACCTGATGATCTGGGCCAACGAACTGACGCTGATCGGCCTGGTCGGCATCATCGACCCGCCGCGCCCCGAGGCGCGGGAGGCCATCCACGTCTGCCACACCGCCGGCATCGCCGTGAAGATGATCACCGGCGACCACCGGGTCACCGCCGCCGCCATCGCGCGCGATCTGGGTCTGGTCGGCGCGGTGCATGATGAGGTACATGAGGGCCACGAGATCGAGGGACTCGCGGGAGAAGCGCTAGCCGATTTTGTCGAGCGCACGGTCGTCTTCGCGCGCGTCTCGCCCGAGCACAAGCTGCGCATCGTCAAGGCGCTGCAGGCGCAGGGCCATGTCGTCGCCATGACCGGTGACGGCGTCAATGACGCGCCGGCCCTGAAAACCGCCGACATCGGCGTGGCCATGGGCATCACCGGCACCGAGGTCACCAAGGAGGCGGCAACCCTGGTGCTCACCGACGACAACTTCGCCAGCATCGTGCATGCGGTCGAGGAAGGCCGCACCATCTACGACAACATCGTCAAGTTCGTGCGCTTCCAGTTGTCCACCAACATCGGGGCGATTCTCACCGTCCTCGGCGCGCCGCTGTTCGGCATACCCACGCCATTCACCGCCATCCAGATCCTCTGGGTCAACATCATCATGGACGGCCCCCCCGCCATGACCCTGGGGGTAGAACCTGCCCGGCCCGGCATCATGCGTTCGAAGCCGCGCCAACCCGACGCCAACATCCTGACCGCTTCCCGCCTGACGCGCCTGATGTTCTACGGCCTGACCATGGCGGTCGGTACACTCACCGCCTATGCCTGGGGCGAACGCACGGGTGGCCATGCCTATGCCGTGACCCTTGCCTTCACCACCTTTGTGCTGTTCCAGTTTTTCAACATCTTCAACGCTCGCAACGAACATGGCAGCGCCTTCAATCGCCAGTTCTTCAGCAACGGCAAGCTCTGGCTGGCGCTTGCCGGAGTGGTCGGACTACAGATCCTCGTCGTCCATTGGGCGCCGGCGCAGGCGATATTCGACACCATCGATCTGAGCCTGAACGACTGGCTACTGGCGACGGCGATCGCGTCGAGTACACTGATTCTGGAAGAGGCACGCAAACTGGGGCTACACCTCCTCGCCGGCAGGCGCGGGAAAACCTGAGGCCAACAAATGTTTTCCGTTTACGGTATCTCCGGACCGATCTTCAGCGGCTCGCTGGAAGATCTAACTCGGGTACGCCCGCTCCACAGCCTGCGCGCGGTGCAACCCATCGGCGAAGAGGGTGAGGCGCCCAGCTTCGCCGGGCTGGTGCGCCAGCCCGGCGCGGAAGCGATCCGCGCCTACCAGGATATGATTCATAACGATCAGGAGCGCGGCCCGCTCTATCGTGCCGAGCAGGTCATGCAGCGCCGGGTGATCACCGTCGCCGCCAGCGATGATGTGGCGCAGGCCTGGCGGACCCTGCAAGAAAACCACATCCACCAGGCGCCAGTGCTTGACGATGCCGCACGGCTCATCGGTGTCGTCAGCGAACGCAACCTGCTGACCGCCCTCAATATCGAAGCTGAGCGGATCATCGAATCCCTCGGCCGGCAGGTTCGCGATGTCATGACCACGCCGGTGGTCGCTACCGAGCCGCTAACCGACATCCGCCTCATCGCCACCGTCATGCTCGACCATGATGTCGACGGCGTACCCATCGTGGACGACAACGGACGGCTGATCGGCTTTGTCTCGCGCAGCGACATCCTGCGCGCGGTGGTCAATGATCCGCCGCTGAGCCTGTGGCGCTAACCTTCATGGTGACATGGCGACACACCACCACGCACATGAAAGTCTTGCGCGCGATGACCTCACCTTCTCTCTCACCCCCTCCCATCAAGGGGCTCAGCGCGGCGACAGAAGATAATTCTCGCTAATCAGCTTTTTCTTATATTAGAATCGCGCCCCATGTTCCGCTCCCTGAGCGCCCTGGTAGCGCTTTACATTTTCTGGATTCTGCTGTCCGGATTTTTCACGCCATTCCTGCTGGCCGCGGGCTTCGGCTGTGCGCTCGCCGTCGTGTTCATTGCACGCCGCCTGGGACTCATCGACAACGAGGGCCACCCCGTCGAAATGCTTTGGCGTGCGCTGACTTCCTATTGGCCCTGGCTCGTCTGGGAGATTGCCAAGTCCGCCTGGGATGTCACCCGGCGCATCCTCTCGCCAAGCCTGCCGATCTCGCCGACGCTGGTCGAATTCGCGCCGACGCAGCGCACGGATGTCGGACTGGTGATCCACGCCAACTCGATCACGCTAACGCCCGGCACCATCGCCGTCGAGGCCGAAGCGGGGCGCTTCCTCGTGCACGCGCTGACCCGGGAGGGCGCCGCATCTCTCGCCGGCAGTGAAATGGATCGCCGCTGCAGCGCGCTTGAGCCCCATTGAGCATGCTCGCCGCCGCCGCCATCGCCCTGCTGGTCACTATCTTGTTGGCGCTGGCGCGCGCGGCGCTCGGTCCGAGCGTTTTCGACCGCCTGCAGGCGGCCAATACCGTCGGCACCTGCGCCATGCTGATCCTCGCCCTGCTCGGATTTCTCGGTGGCCGTCCTGAGTTCCTCGATCTGGCCATTGTGTATGGGCTGCTCAACGTGATCGGCGTCATCGCCGTGCTGAAGTTTTTCAACCGGGGCAATTTGGGCGACTCATGACGACCCTGTTCGAGATCCTGAGCGCACTTTGCCTGGCCGGCGGCGGTTTCTTCTGCATCGTCGGCGGCATCGGGCTGTTGCGCATGCCGGACTTCTATACCCGCGTCCATGCCGCCAGTCTGACGGAAACCCTGGGCGCGGGCCTGATCCTGCTCGGACTCATGCTGCATGAAGGCTTCACGCTGGTCACCGTGAAGCTCCTGATGATCGGCCTGCTGATCTTCTTCGCCAGTCCCACGGCGAGCCATGCGCTGACGCGCGCGGCATTGCTGCGCGGCCTCAAGCCGCTACTTGACGGCCCGGCGGAGAACAAATAATGGCCCCCCACGCTCGCAAACCCGGCTCGCTGCCCCCCACGGGGGGGCGGATGCCTCCTTGGGACGGCCCGGCGGAGGCATCATCGAAACCATAATCATCAACGTGCTGCTGGTGTTCATGGTGCTCTTGGTGCTGGCACTGATCCGCACGCGCAACCTGTTTGCCGTGATCGTGCTCTCCGGCCTCTACAGCTTTCTCATGGCCACGGTACTGGTCGCGCTCGATGCGGTCGATGTGGCGATGACCGAGGCGGCCGTCGGCGCCGGCGTGTCCACCGTGCTGCTGCTCGGCGCGCTCAACCTGTGCAAGAGCGAGGAAGCCAAGACAGCAAAACGGCCCTGGCTACCGCTCGCCCTTTCCGCCACGACCGGCGTATTGCTGATTTACGGCGCCATGGGTCTGCCCGACTTCGCCGACCCGCAGGCGCCGATTCATCAGCACGTCGCACCGCGCTACCTGCAGAACGAGGTCGACATACCCAACGTCGTAACGGCAGTGCTGGCGAGCTTCCGTGGCTATGACACGCTGGGCGAGACCACCGTGGTATTCACCGCCGGCGCGGGAATCATCGCCCTGCTGAGGCGGCGCAAGCGAGACACCGATGCAAAATGATCTCGTGCTCAGGGTGGTCGGCAAGCTGCTGATCCCATTCATCCTGCTGTTCGCCCTCTATGTGCTGTTCCACGGCGACTTCGGCCCGGGCGGCGGCTTCCAGGCCGGCGTGATCTTCGCCACCGGCATTGTCTTCCATGCGCTGATCTTCGGCCTCGACAACACACGCCAGGCGGTCCCCGACCGGCTCGTGGAAAGCATGCTGGCCGGCGGCGTGCTGATTTACGCGGGTGTCGGCGTCGCCGGGCTGCTGTTGGGCGGCAATTATCTGGATTATTTCGTGCTCGACAAGAACCCGGTGATCGGCCAGCACCGCGGCATCTTCTGGGTCGAGGTCGGCGTTGCCACCACCGTATCCAGCGTGATGCTGAAGATTTTCTACATGTTCGCCTCGCGCGGCCAGCGGGAGGGAAAGGAAGAATGAGCAGCGGCGGCGTGATCGAGCATTTCAGCTACATCGTCACCGTCTTTCTCATGGTTGCCGGCCTCTTCATCGTCATCGCGCGCGGCAACCTGATCAAGAAACTGATCGGTCTCTCCATTTTTCAGACCTCGGTTTACCTGCTCTACATCGCGCCGGGCAAGCTGCTCGGCGGCACCGCGCCGATCCTGGCACCGCAATACAGCATTTACTCCAACCCGCTGCCGCATGTGCTGATTCTCACCGCCATCGTCGTCGGCGTCGCCACGCTGGCGCTCGGCCTGGCCCTGGCGGTCCGCATCCGCGAGGCCTACGGCACGATCGAGGAAGACGAAATTGTCGCGCGGGATAATGCCATCGAAGACGCGGAAGGGGCTGGCTCATGAGCATCGCCGCACATCTTCCGGCACTGCAAGTGGTGCTGCCCTTGCTGTCGGCACCGCTGGTCGTGTTGTTGCGCCACGGCGGACTGGCCTTTGCCGTCGTCACGACCGCAGCCTGGGCGGCATTCGCCTGCGCCATCGGGCTGTGGCTACAGGTGGGCCAACTGGACCCGGGGGGCGCCATCTCCTACCACATCGGCAGCTGGCCGCCGCCCTGGGGCATCGAGTACCGCGTCGATCGGCTGACCAGTTTCGTCCTGCTGCTTGTCTCGGGCATGGCGGCCCTCGTGCTGCCTTACAGCCGCGCCAGCGTCGAGCGCGAGATTCCGCGCGAACTGCACTACCTCTACTACGCGATGTTCGCGCTCTGCCTCACCGGCCTCTTGGGCATCACCATCACCGGCGACGCCTTCAACATCTTCGTCTTCCTCGAAATTTCCTCGCTGTCGACCTATGTGCTGATCGCGCTGGGCCGCGACCGCCGGGCGCTCACCGCCGCCTACCAGTACCTGATCATGGGCAGCATCGGCGCCACCTTCATCGTCATCGGCATCGGCTTCCTTTACCTGCTGACCGGTACGCTCAATCTCGTCGACATGGCCGAGCGCCTGCGCGATGTCGAGAACTACCGCCCCGTGCTTGCCGCCCTCGCCTTCCTGACCGTCGGCATCTCGCTGAAGCTGGCGCTGTTTCCCCTGCACCAGTGGCTGCCCAACGCCTACACCTACGCACCGTCGGCCGTCACCGCCTTCCTCGCCGCAACCGCCACCAAGGTTTCGGTGTATGTGCTGATTCGCTTTTACTTCACCGTGTTCGGCGAAAGCCTGGTGTTCGACAAGCTGCCGCTGCCGCAGATCATGCTTGGCCTGTCCCTGCTGGCCATGTTCGTGGCGAGTTTCATCGCCATCTTCCAGCACAACCTGAAGCGCCTGTTCGCCTATTCCAGCGTCGGCCAGATCGGTTACATCACGCTGGGACTGTCCTTCGACTCGGTGAATGGCCTCACGGCATCCATTGTCCATCTGTTCAACCACGGCATCGCCAAGGGCGCGATTTTCCTGCTCATTGGCGGCATGGTGCTTGGTCTTGCGAAGCATGGCGCCGTACCGCCAGCGCCGACTTTTGATCGGCTTGATGGACTCGCCAAGCGCATGCCGCTCACCTGCTTCGGCATTGTCATCGCCGGCCTCTCCCTGATCGGCGTACCCGGCACGGTCGGCTTCATCAGCAAGTGGTATCTGATCATGGCCGCGCTGGAGAAAGGCCAGTTCTGGCTGGTCGGCGCGATCCTGCTGAGCTCCCTGCTCGCCGTCGCCTATGTCTGGCGTTTTGTCGAAGTCGCCTACTTCCGCGCCCCGCTTGCCGGGTTCGAAAAACGCGAAGCCCCGCTGTCGATGCTGATCCCCGCGCTGCTGCTGGTCGCGGCGACGATCTGGTTTGGCCTGGATACGTCGATCACCGTCGGCTCCGCGCTCGATGCCGCGCAACAACTGGTGAAGAACGGCCGATGAACGCGGAACACTTCATTGTCGCCGCGCTGGTCCTGCCCCTGCTGGGCGCGCTCGGCATCGCGCTGGCCGGCAAGCTGCCCAATCTGCGCGAAGGCATCACGCTCGCGACGGCCGCCGCACTCTTCGCCTGTGTCGTGCAACTGCTCGATCCGGTACTGGCGGGTGTCCGGCCGGAACTTGTCCTGCTCGAACCCCTTCCCGGCCTGCCCATCGCCTTCCGCGTCGAGCCGCTGGGCATGCTGTTCGCGTTGATCGCGTCCGGCCTGTGGATCGTCAATTCGGTCTATTCGATCGGCTACATGCGCGGCAACCAGGAAAAGCACCAGACGCGCTTTTACGTCTGCTTCGCGCTGTCGATTGCCGCCGCGCTGGCGATCGCCTTCGCGGGCAACCTGCTGACGCTGTTCCTGTTCTATGAAGTGCTGACGCTGATCACCTATCCGCTGGTCACCCACGCCGGCACCGAGAAAGCCAAGCAAGGCGGCCGCACCTACCTCGCCATTCTGATGGGCACATCGGTGCTGTTCCTCTTGCCGGCGGTAATTTATGTCTGGCATATCTCCGGCACCACGGATTTTCAGCCGGGCGGGATACTCCCTGCCGGCATGGACAAGGGGGCCATCGCCATTCTGCTGGCGCTGTTCATGTTCGGCATCGGCAAGGCCGCGCTGATGCCCTTCCACCGCTGGCTGCCCGCCGCGATGGTCGCACCGACGCCCGTTTCGGCGCTGCTGCACGCCGTGGCCGTGGTCAAGGCCGGCGTGTTCTCGGTGGTCAAGGTCGTCGTCTATGTCTTCGGCATCGACACGCTGACCGGCGCCACCGACTGGCTGGTCGCCATCAGCGGTTTCACCATCATTGCCGCCTCGCTAGTCGCCCTGCACGCCGACAACCTTAAACGCCGCCTCGCCTACTCGACGGTGAGTCAGCTCGCTTACGTCATCCTGGCCGTAGCCATCCTCGCGCCGCTGTCCATCGTCGGCGCCGCGCTGCACATCGCTGCCCACGCCTTTGGCAAAATCACCCTGTTCTTCGCCGCCGGGTCGATCTACACGGCCGCGCACAAGACCGAGGTCAGCCAGCTCGACGGCATCGGCCGCCGCATGCCCTGGACCATGGCGGCTTTCGGTATCGGTGCGCTGTCGATGATCGGCCTGCCGCCGGCCGCCGGTTTTGTCAGCAAGTGGTATCTCGTTTCAGGCGCGATGAGCCAGGGTGCGTGGTTTGCGCTGGCAGTCATCTTGCTCTCTACCTTGCTGAATGCCGCCTATTTCCTGCCGATCATTTGGCGCGCCTTCTTCAAGCCGCTGTCTGCCGAGGCCGTGGCGCATCCGCACGGCGAGGCCCCGCTGCCCATCGTCATCGCCCTGACATTTACTGCCGCCGGCACGCTGGCGCTGTTCTTCTTCCCCGATGTGCCGCTGGCGCTCGCACAGCAACTGGTGAAGTCATGAAGACAACGGAACATTGGCTCGACGAACCACGCAATGTGAAGAAACTCTGGCGCGGTTTTCTCGTCGTGCTGGCGCTGACCGTGATCGCCGGTGCTTTCGTCGATCTGCATCCGCATTTCGAGATCGAGTCGTGGTTCGGCTTCAGCGCCGCCTACGGCTTTATCACCTGCCTGCTGATGATCGTCGGCGCCAAGGCGCTCGGCGTGTTCCTCAAGCGCGGCGATACTTACTACGCGCGGGATGAGCGTGATGAGTAGCGTTGTTCTTCATCCCGCCCTGCTCCTGATCGCCGCTGCGCTGCTGCTGCCCTTTCTGCGCGGCACGGCACGCAACGTCGCCGTCCTGTCAGCGCCGACTTTAGCGCTGATCGCCCTGTGGCTGCTACCCGAGGGCAAGCTGTGGCAGGTGCAGTGGCTCGATTACACCCTCGCGCCGCTGGTGGTCGACAAACTCGCGCGCCTGTTCGCCACCATCTTCCTGTTGATGGCGGCGGTTGGCGGCCTGTTCGCGCTGCGCCAGAAAAGCAAACTCGAAATACCCGCTGCCTTCCTTTACGCCGGCTCGGCCGTCGGCGTGACGCTGGCGGGCGACCTCATCACCGTCTTCCTGTTCTGGGAATTCATGGCGGTCGGCTCGACGCTGGTGCTGTGGAGCGCCGGTACGCCCACGGCCTGGGCTGCCAGCCGCCGCTACGTCGCCGTGCATCTGGCCGGGGGCGTGATTCTCTTCGCGGGCGTGGTCGGGCAGATTCTCACGACGGGCGACGCCAGCTTCCACGCCATGCAGGCAAACTCGCTTGCCACCTGGCTGATCCTGATCGGCTTTCTCATCAACGCCGGCGCGCCGCCGCTTGCCGCCTGGTTGCCCGACGCCTACCCGGAAGCCTCGTGGAGCGGCACGGTCTTCCTCTCCGCCTTCACCACCAAAACGGCGGTGTATGTGCTGATCCGCGGATTCCCCGGCACGGAGATCCTGATCTGGGTGGGCATCTTCATGATTTTCTACGGCATCGTCTATGCCCTGCTGGAAAACGACATGCGGCGCATCCTCGCCTACTCCATCGTGAACCAGGTCGGCTTCATGATCACCGGCATCGGCATTGGCACCGAGATGGCTCTGAACGGCGCGGCGGCCCACGCTTTCGCGCACATCATCTACAAAGCGCTGCTGCTGATGTCCGCCGGTGCGGTGCTCGCCGCGACGAACCGCAGAAAATGTTCCGAACTCGGCGGCCTGTTCCACAGCATGCCGATCACCACGATCTGCGGCACCATCGGCGCACTGGCGATTTCCTCCTTCCCGCTCACCTCGGGCTTCGTCTCCAAGTCCATGGTGACGCAGGCCGCCATCGACGGCCACCTGCAAATGGTGTGGCTGTTCCTCACCGCCGCGTCCGCCGGGGTATTCCTGCACGCCGGCATCAAGTTTCCGTGGTTCGTATTTTTCCAGAAGGACTCGGGATTGAGACCCGCCGATCCGCCGGCCAGCATGCGCTGGGCGATGATCCTCTTCGCCTTCCTGTGCATCGCGCTCGGCATCTGGCCCGATCCGCTCTACGCGCTGCTGCCTTATGCGGTGAACTACGTGCCCTATACAGCGGCTCACGTCATCACGCAACTGCAACTGCTGCTGTTCTCTGGCCTCGCCTTCTTCGTCATGCTCGACTTCCTGAAGCGCACGCCGACCATCACGCTCGACTTCGACTGGCTCTACCGCGTCGCCGCACCCGCGGTAGTCAAATTTAGCGGCGGCTTGATTGGTGGTGTTCAGCGCGCAGGTAGTGCGCTCTTCAGTGGCGGAATCCAGCTTGTCGCCGATTTTGCGCGCCGTGAAAGCCAGCCACAGGGCCTGCTGCGCCGCAGCAGGCCCACCTGCAGCATGGGGCTGTGGGTCATGCTCATGCTGGCAGGCTACCTGCTGCTATATTACGTTGGATGAAAATCTTCTCCCCGCTCTACCGCCGTGCGATGGCCTGGTCCCGGCATCCGCGCGCGCCCTGGTACCTGGGCGGCATGAGTTTTGCGGAATCGTCATTCTTTCCGGTCCCGCCGGACATCATGCTGGCGCCGATGTGCCTCGCCAACCCGCGACGGGCCTGGTGGCTCGCCCTGCTGACAACACTGACCTCGGTGGCGGGCGGGCTGCTCGGCTACGCGATCGGTTACTTTGCGATTGACGCCATCCTGCCCTGGTTGCAGGAGAGCCGTTACTGGCCCGCTTATCAAACCGCCGTCGAGTGGTTCGGACTCTGGGGCTTCTGGGCGGTTTTCGTGGCTGGTTTCTCGCCCATCCCGTACAAGGTCTTCACGATCGCCGCCGGCGCCCTGTCGATGGCGCTGCTACCCTTCGCCATCGCCTCCGTGATCGGGCGCGGCGCGCGCTTCTTCATGGTCGCCGGCCTGATGGCCTGGGGCGGCGCCCGCATGGAGGCTGCCTTGCACAAGTACATTGACCGCCTCGGCTGGCTGACCGTTGCTCTGGTAGTCGTCGTCGCGCTCTGGTACAGCCGATGACACGCTGCTTCGGCAGCAACGTCCAGGAGGCCGCACCGGCTGCCCCGGAAATGCCGGACCGCATTGGGCAGGAGACTACGGATGCCGCATCCCGGCTGCATGACTCCCGCCTGGTCCGCTGGATTTTTCTCGCTCTTGGCCTGGCAGCCTTGCTGTTGGCCGTGCTCGGCATTTTCCTGCCGCTGCTGCCGACCACACCTTTCGTGCTGCTCGCCGCGGCCTGCTTCGCGCGCAGCTCCGAGCGCTTTCACAATCTGCTGCTGGCGCACCGCGTCGCCGGCCCGATCATCCGCGCGTGGCGCGAACACCGCAGCATGCCGCCCGGTGTCAAACCCTGGGCTTTCCTGCTGATGGGGCTGTCATTTGGCGCCTCGATCATGTTGATGGAATTAGCCTGGCACCGTGCCATGCTGGCGGCAATCGCGGTAGTCCTGGCCTTTTTTCTCTGGCGCGTGCCAGTACGTCAGTCCAGCAGGTAGGCGATCTTGAGCCGGTCGCCGGCGCGTGGGCGGAAAACCTCTTCGGCGTATTTGTGATGGGCCGGATCGGCCATGTAAGCGCCCTCTGCCGTGCAACTCGCCAGCCGGATCAGCCAGGCGCGGCGGTAGCGGGCACCCGCTCGCCGCCTGCCGTTCGATCCTGCTGGCGCGAGTCGCCGAAGAACCGTTCATCCTGCGGGAAAAAGGCTCGGGAACGCGCCTGGCGACCGAGCGCCATTTCGCCGAACATGGCCTCAAGCTCAAGGTCCGCATGAAACTGGGCAGCAACGAGGCGATCAAGCAGGCAATCGCCGGCGGCCTGGGCGTTTCGGTGGTGAACTGCTTTTTCCAGGTTGATCTGTCACTTGGCACGTCTGTCCACCGGTAGCCGGCACTGGCCTGTATTGTTGCGCTTGCGCCAACGGGTTCCCGTGCGCCAGCGCCACAGAAGGTCGATCAATACATAGGTCGACATCCCTGCCAGACATGCCATGATCGACAACCCTACCACCAGCGGCTTGCCGAGCGCTTTTATGCGTTGCAGGATGGTCTTGTTTTCCTCCGGCACGTCTCTCGTCCCGGCATTCCCGGACGGCAAAGCCGTTTCGCCGGTAAGCCACGCGCCCAAGTGGTAAGCGGTGTAATACAGCGGCGCGAAGGTCACCGGGTTCGAGATCAGCGTACTCGCCGCTGCCGCCGGCAGATTGGCGCGCAACACGATGGCCGCCGCAGCCGTCACCGGAATCTGCGCCAGCGGAATCAGCAGGCCGAAGAAGACGCCGAGCGCCACGCCGAGCGCCACGCCGCGTCGCGACCAGTGCCAGAGTTTGCGATGGCCGAGCCAAGGCGCCAGCCAGCGCATCCAGCGATTGGCCAGCAGTGCTTCACGGGTGGGAATCAGGCGGCGCCAGGACATTCGCTAATATTCCTGTTGCAGGATACGATCACGCCCGCCACGCTTGGCCTCATACATCAATGCGTCTGCTTGCTTGAGCAGCGTACCGAAGTCATGCGGCGTGACTTGATGGCAGGCGACCCCGATGCTGAAGCTTACTGGCCAGCCGTTCTCCTTCATCGCCGCGAGCAAGCGCTCGCGCAGTTTCCCGACGTAGCCGGAAGCAGCCTGGGCATTCATGTTCGGCAACAGGAGCGAAAATTCATCCCCTCCCAGTCGTCCGGGAATGTCGCTGGCGCGAACCTGTTCGCGAATGATGCTGGCCACGGTGGCCAACAACTTGTCACCAACTTCATGTCCCAGCGTGTCATTGACTTCCTTGAACCGGTCGAGATCGATGAGCACCGCCGTGAAAGGCGCGCCCTGCCGCTGCGCCTGGGCGAACGCCTGTTGTCCGCGCTCATGGAACTCGCGACGGTTGGGCAGTTGTGTCAGGGCATCCTCGCGTGCCATGCGCGACTCCCGCAACAGGACGCGACGCATTTCAGCGATAAACCATGCACCAAAAAGAAAAATGACTAGGCGCATGGCGGTGTTGAAGATCAGGGGCAAAGCGTTGGCTTGGTCGCTTGCCAATGACCAGTCGGCGATGAACCAATCGACAGCCGCCAGCACCGCCATCCCATACCCGAACCACTTGCCGTTGAACCAGCTGACAAGCAGTACCGGCAGAATGAAAAAACCGTGGAACTCGTAAGACAGACCGGTCAGGGTGTGCAGATAGCCCACCAGCAGCGTGATCAACATACACAAGACAAGAATGCCCGATCGAATCAAGGGTCCGGGTTGCAACAGCAACAAGGCTTTCAAATTCATGGCAACGTCGCTCCCTGACGATATTCTCGCATGGCGATCAGCTTCGCCCATTCAAGCGGGCTGCCCGGCGACTCGGCGAACATGCCGGCGGCCAGTATCATGAACGCCGTGACCAGCGGCGGCAGGAGCAGCAGCCAGGCGGTCTCGCGCCAACCGCGCGCGGGGATTTGTTCTTCAGGCCACGCGAGCGGCGCGGGCCTGAACCAGGCGCGCCAGAGAATCGGCAGGAAGTATGCGGCATTGAGCAGGCTGGATGTCCACAGCACCCAGATCGCCCAGTCCATGCCGGCGGCTGCCGCGCCATCGGAGAGCCAGGCCTTGCTGATCGCGCCGGCGGTGAGCGGCGCACCCATCATGCCGAGGGCGCCAATCGAGAAAGCGAGCGTCGTCAGCGGCATGCGCCGGCCCGCGCCATTCATCTCGCTGACCTTGTGGATGCCCAAAGTTTCCGCGTAGTTGCCGGCGCAGAAGAACAGCGTGATCTTCATGATGCCCTGATGCACCAGATGTACGAGTCCGCCGACCGTGCCGATCGGGCCGAACAGCGCCACCCCCAGCACGATGTAGGACACCTGGCTGACGGTGGAGAAAGCCAGGCGCCGCTTCAGATCGTCCTGAAACAGCGCCCGGAAACTGCCCCAGACGATGGTGACGGCGGCGAGGACTGCCAGTGGTGCCAGCAAGTCAAGCGATTGCGCGAACTCGATGCCATAGACTTCATAGACGATGCGCACGATGCCGAAGGCGCCCGCCTTCACCACCGCGACCGCATGCAGCAGCGCGGAGACCGGCGCGGGCGCGACCATCGCCCGCGGCAACCAGCCGTGCAAGGGCACGATGGCCGCCTTGACGCCGACGCCGGCAATCAGGAGCAGGAAGATCGCCTGCAACTGCCAGACGGGCGCATCGCTCAATGCCGCCAGCACGCCACCATGAGCGAATTCCGCATGGCCGGCCAGGTTGTTGAGCCAGACGATGCCGGCGAGGAGCAGCGTGCCGCCGATCAGCGTGTAGGCCAGATAGATCGTGCCGCCCTTCATCGCCTGCGGTGTGCCGCGATGCACGACCAGCGGAAAAGTGGCGAGCGTCAGCAGTTCGTAAAAAATGAAGAAGGTAAACAGGTTGGCCGCCATCGCGATGCCCATCGTCGCGGTGACGCACAAGCTGAAGAAGCCGAAAAAGCGCGAGCGGTGCGGGGCGTTTTCCAGATAGCCGATCGCATAGAGCGTGGTGAACAGCCAGAGCACGGCCGAGAGTGTGACGAACAGCAGCGCGAGGGCGTCGACCTTGAAGGCAAGGTCGATGCCCGGCAGCACCGCGTAACGGAAAGCGTAGTCCTCCCCGGCGGCGACCCCGGCCAGCAGCGTGGCGACGAGGACAATCTTCGCCAGCGCGCCGAGCAGGTTGAGCGCAGTGCGCAACACGACGCGGCGCTCGGGCAGCGCGAAGATCGCCAGTCCGGGCACGAGCGAAGAGGCGATCACCGCCAGCGGCAGCCATTCGTTGGCGGTCATGCCCCGGCTCCCAGCAGCCGCACGATTTCCATGCCGCGCAGACCGACCAGCACGCTCGCGGCGGCGAGCGCGAAGGCCGTCCATTCAAGCATTGCGACGGGGCGGCGTTCCACACGCCGCCGTTCGCCGCTGGGCGGCAGGAGAAAGGCCTGGCGCAACACGCGGAACACGTATACCGCCGCCAGCAGGCCGCCGGCGAGGATCACGACCACCATGTCCCAGCGCCCGCGCACCAGTGCCGCTTCGATCAGCAGCCACTTGGCGAGGAAACCGCCGGAAGGCGGCAGGCCCATCAGCGTGACACCAGCCAGCGCAAAGGCGAACAGCGTCACCGGCAGGCGTGCGGCCACGCCTGCCACGTCGGCCACCGTATCGCGGCCGGTCACCTGGATCAGCACGCCCACCGCCGCGAACATCGCCGCCTTGGCCAGCCCGTGGGCCACCAGCTGCATGCCGCCGGCGTGCAGGGCGAGCTGGTCGCTGCCCAGCAGCGGAAAGATCAGGAACAGATAGCCGAGCTGGGCCACCGTGGACCACGCTACCAGCGCCTTGAGGCGCACGGCGCGAATCGCCCGCCACGAGCCCCAGAAGATCGCCGCGCTACCGAGCAATGCTGGCAGCCATGCGACGACATCGACCAGCGGGGCGAAGGGACCAAGCCAGAGGCGCAGGATCAGGTAGAACGAGGCCTTCACCACCAGCGCCGAGAGCAGCGCCGACACCGGTGCCGGCGCGCCGCCGGGGGCCGGCGGCAGCCAGTAGTGGAAGGGGAACAGCGCCGTCTTGATCATCAGCCCGACGAGCATCAGGCCGGCGGCGAACCACACCGCGCGCGGCGTATCGGCCGCCACCAGCGGCGTCAGGGTTTCGATAGCGACCGTGCCGTACACGCCGTAGATCAGCGCCACGCCGAGCAGGTAGAGTCCCGAGCCGACCAGGGTGGCAAAGAGGTAGCGCAATGCCGCCGCGAGCTGCTGCGCACCCCCGCCCATCGCGACGAGGCCGACGGCGGCGAGGCCGACGAGTTCCAGCGTCACGTAGATGTTGAAAAGATCGGCGGAGAGGAACAGCGCGTTCATGCCCGCGAGCAGGAAACCGGCCAGCGGCCAGAACGCGGGCGACTTCTCCGCGAAATAAGCGCGCGCATAGACGAACAGCGGCAGCGCGACGAACTGGGTCAGGATCAGCAGCAACGCTGTCAGCCCGTCGGCCGTCAGATCGATGCCGAGCGGCGCGCCCCAGCCGCCGACGGCATGCGTCGCCGTGTCGCCAGCGCCGACTTTTGCGGCAAGCTGAAAAGCCAACCACAGTTGCGCGGCCGTGCCGCCGAGCGCCAGCCACGCGCCGCGCGCGGGGACGAGAAACGCGCCCGTTGCCCAGGCCAGCGGTAGCAGGATGAGCCAGACCAGCGGCTCAGCCATCGCCATCCTTTGCGTCGCTCTGCGGCAGGCCGTAGCCGCCCGTCAGCGCGAACAGCCGCCGCGCCAGGGCGAGCGCCAGCGCCGTCGCGGCGACGGCGACGACGATGCCGGTGAGCACCATCGCCTGCGGCACCGGATCGGATGCGCCGGCGCGCTGGGCGAGGCCGATGAGCACGAGGAAGGCGCCGCTGCCCATGAGATTGAAGGCGAGGATGCGGCGCAGCAGATGATCGAGCAGCACGACGCCCGCCACACCCATCGCGAAGAGGACAACGCCGGTGCAGGCGAAGATCAATCCGCTCGTCAACATTGTCATGAAAGGAAGAGGAACAGCCCGGCGAGGATCAGCCCGAGCGAAACGGTCAGCGTTGCCTCGACGAGCAGGATCAGCGCTCCGGCCCACGCCGGCGGATACTGGAGCAAGGCGCCCTCGACCAGCAGCCCTGCGGCGACGGCGAGGAAGACGAGGAAACCCGCGGCGAGGCCCGCACGCAGCCGCATGCCGGGCGCCGCCCAACCCGCCGCGAGTCCGGCCAGATGCAGCAGCACGGCGGCGGCGGCGAGCACCGCGCCGGCCTGGAAGGCGCCGCCGGGGCGGAACGCGCCGGCCCAGAGCAGATACACGGCGGC
>JAUXOM010000140.1 GCA_030682175.1 Rhodocyclaceae bacterium | reverse complement strand
CGATGTGGCCGTCGCCTTCGACGGGCGCGGCGCGGATTTCTCGCTGGCCGGTCAGGCGCAGGGCGACGAGCGGCTGCGCCGCGAAGGGCGCGAGGCGTGCCTGCCCGGCCAGCGAGAAATCCGCGCCGCGCCCGTCGAAGGCGACGGCGATTTCGGCGAGCATGCCGTCGGCCCGCGCGGCAATGGCGAGCGCCGGTTCGCCCGCGATCACCAAACCCGGGTCTGTCGCCAGATTCAGTTCCGCCGCCAGCGCGAACGGCGCCACGCCCGCCAACGACCCCTGCGCCGTCAGTCGGCCGGCGGCGCTCTTGAGCGTCAGCGCTGCCAGCCGGTGCGTCGCGCCGTCGCTCTCGAGGGTGGCCGCGATGTCCTCGGCCAGCGGCGCAGGATCGTCATGCGCGGCTATGATGCCGATTTCCAACGCCGCCACGCGCACGGCCAGCGGCAGGCGCAGGTCGGCCGGCGGCGTGCTCACCGCGCTTTCCGCAAGGGCGAGTTCGAGCCGCCCGATGCGCAGGCGCTGGATGTCGAGCCGGCCGTGGAGGAGTTCCAGGAACTCCCACTCGATGGTGACGTCATGCAGCGTGTAACGGTCCGCACCGGCGGCGACGTCGACCCGGTCGAACGCCAGCGGCCCGACCAAACGGCCGCGCGCGCCGTCGATGCGCACGGCGTCCTCGCTCGCCCAGGCAGCGAGCGCCGCCGCGCGTTCCAGCCCGGACTGCGTCAACAGCAGCCAGCCGGCGGCGGCGAAGAAGGCCAGCGCGACGAGCGTCGGGATCAGCAGCAGCGCGCGCCGCAGGGCGCGCGGGAAGCGGCGCATTTTCCTGTCCGCCATCGGTTAGAACTCCATGCCCAGATTGAGCGAGTCGAAGCGCTGCGTCCCGACGCCCGGTGCATTGTGGAATTCCGCGCTGCGCGCCACGCGCGTCCATGAGAAGCGCAGCTTGTCGAGGCGCAGGCTGAAGCCGACCGAGCGGTCGCGCACATGCGGGCGGCGGTCTACCGACGGACCATCGCGAAACACCGGGCCGTCGAGAAAAATGTTGTGGGCGACGTAGCGATGATCGACGGCGGCGAAAACCGACCAGGAAATGCCGGCAAAGTTGCTTGCGCCGACAGCGCGCGTACCGTGCAGCATGGCGCCGCCCGGCTCGATGGTGTCCGGCCCGAAGCCGGTCAGGCGCTGGCCCAGGCGCAGCATGAGGCCGGCGCGGGCGTGGGTCAGCACCGTGCCGAGGCTGCCGCCGCCATTGACGACCAGATCGGCGTTGTCGTTGCCGAAACGCCGCTTCTGCACGTAAGTCAGCACGAAGGCCGGTTCGTTGGGGATCTGGTTTTGCCAGCCGCGCGGCGTGTACGTGTCGACCAGACCGTGCCAGGCCTTTTGCGCTGGTTCGCCCAGCGCGGCGGGGCCGACCATGCCGACATCGAATTCCACCGTGTCCAGCCGGTTGCCGCGCGCGCGCTGCGCCACGCCGCCGAGGTAGAGCCAGGCCGCCCACGGCCGATCGTGCGGCTGGGCGGTAACGAGGGTAATGTCCTGCGGGGTGTACATGTTCTGGCCGACGAACAGGCCGACATGGATATCCGCCCCGCCATCCGGATCGATGGCGCGCAGCACTTCGGCGGCCGGCATCTGCAGCAGGTCGAACGGAATGCCGACCCCCAGCTTGAGGCCGTTGGTGTAATTGCGGTCGGTGCGCGCCAGCATGTCGTTCTCGATGAACAGCTGCACCTCACTGCCGGGCGGCGGCTGCAAAGGGGACGGGGTATCCGCCCAGGCGGGCAGGGAAAGCACGGCAAGGATGAAAAACGGGATTGCAAGCATCAGAAGGCCACCATCAAGGAAAAATGCAATTGCCACTGCGCCGCACGCCCGTCGCGCGCCAGACCGCGCGCGACATCGAGCGCAAGCGGTCCGGCCGGACTTTTCCAGCGCACGCCGGCGCCGATGCCGACGGCCGGATCGAGCGTGCGCAATTCGTCGAACGTGTCGGCGGCGTTGCCGGCATCGACAAAGGCGGCGATGCCCCATGGCCCCGCCGCGCCATTGCCGGCGGAGAGCCAGTGGGTGTATTCGGCACTGGCAACGGCGAGCGTCCGGCCGCCGACCACTGCGCTGCCTTCGCGCACGCCGAGGCTCTGGTAGGCATGGCCGCGCACCGACTGGGCGCCGCCGGCGCGGAACAGGTAATCCTGCGGGATGCCGAAGCGCGAACCGGCGGCGGTGTATCCGAGTTCGCCGCGCAGGCTGAGGCTGTCGCGCGGGCCCAGCCAACTCACCGGCCACCACTGCTGGACGCGCAGATGAGTGCGCAGGAAGTCGCGGTCGGAGAGCAGGCGGCGCGAAGCGCCACCGATGCGCAGTTCGACGACATTGCCGCGCCTTGGGTCGAGCAGGTCGTCGACGGCGCGGCGGATCCAGTGCCAGTCGAGCGTCAGCGCATGGTCGGTTTCGGCTGTCACACCATCGGGGCGGCGTTCCTCGCGCTGCCATTCGAGACCGAGCCGCGTTTCGATGCGCCCTTCGGTGCGGCTGCGCGTCGCGCCGAGCACCTGGCGCGTCGTCGCCAGGCCCTCGATATCGCTGGCCTCAATGCGGCCGCCGAATCCCAGCCGATAGCCGTGCGTGTCGGGCAGCAGGTCGAGGCTGGTAAACAGCGACTGGCGCTTTTGCTCCAGTCGCAGGCCGGTGCCGAAGTCCCAGGCGCGACCGAGAAAGTCGTGGTGGCGAAAGTTCACCTCGCCGCGCGCGCCGGTGTTGGTACTGTAGCCGGCACCTAGCCCGATGCGCTTGGCGGGCGCTTCGGCGAGCGTCACATGCACGGGCACTTCGGTGAGGTCCGCGCCCGTGTCGGTGCCGGGAAGAGTCTCGACCGCCACCGAATGAAACCACGGCGTGCTCTGCAGGCGCGACTGAAAATCGAGCAGCGCCACGCGCCGGTAGGGCTCGCCCGGCGCAAACGGCGCGAGCTCCACCACCCGCGCCCGGTCGTAACGCTTCAGGCCCACTACGGTGAGCGGACCGAAGCGCATGGCCGGCCCCGAGTCGAGCGTCAGTTCGAGATGCGCAGCCGCGCCTTGCGGATCGACCTCGGCGCGGCTGGCGCCGAGGCGCACCGCGGCGTAATCGGTTTCCGCCGTCGCCGCGAGCAGCGCCTGCTTCGCCGCCTCCCAGTCCGCCGAGCGGAAGGCCGCGCCCGGAGGTAGCGACCAGGCCGCCCGCAAGGCGGCGCGCCGTTCGTCCCGGGCAGCGTCCGCCCCGGCAAGATGGCCGCGAAAGTCGATCTCGACCGTCGCCACGGTCGTGCGCGGCCCCGGCGCGACGACGATGCGCAGGCTGTTCGCCGCTTCCGAGTACAGGTCGATACGCGGCGAGAAGTAGCCTTCGGTCGCCAGCAGTTCGGCGATCTCGCCGCGCGCGCGGCGCATCAGGGTGGCGCGCGCCGTGGCGTCGGGCAGCGTCTTCGGCAGTTCGAGATGCCGGCGCAGAAAGGCATCCAGCGGCGCGGGCGCGTCCAGTTCGACGCCAGTTCCGGCCGCGCAGGACAGCGCAACCAGCGCCAGGCATGCGCCAACGAGACGCATCGCGGTGGCGCTCATCGTGCCTCTTCAGGGGACGGCGCGACGGCGGGCGGTTGGGTGAAACGCACGCGTTCCGGCGCGTTGGCGCCGCCGGTCATGACGAAGCTCATCGCTTCCTCCATCGTCCAGTCGGTCTGCACCACATCGTCGAGCGGCACGATCTCGATGTAGCCCGAGGTCGGATTCGGCGAGGTGGGCACATAGACGGCGGCCAGTTCGCGGCCGGTATCGGTATCGTGCAGTATTTTGGTGACGAAGCCGACCGCCCTCATTTCCGGGGTCGGAAAACTGATCAGTACCACGCGCTGCCCCGACACCGGCGGCTTGCGCAAACTTTGCAGAAAACGCTTGGTTCCGCCGTAAATCGTCTGCACCAGCGGCAGGCGCCCGAGCATCGCCTCGAAGGCCTCAAGCAGTTTCTTGCCCAGCACCAGCGAGGCGAAGACACCGATGCCGTAGAGTGCGCCGAGCGTGAGCAGCACGGCCACCAGTTTCTGGAAATCCGAATCGAGCAGCCAGGTAGCCAGTGTCTCTGAAAACGGCATGACCATGCGCGCAGCAGCGCGCAGCAGCGGCGTGCCCATGCCGGCGAGGATGCCAAGCAGGAAGTCGAACACCAGCCAGGTCACCCACAGCGGCGCGACGGTGAAAAAACCGATCAGGATGGTGCGGCCGATGCTGGCGGCACGCCGGTGCTCTCCGCGTTCTGCGTTCCTGTTCTCATTGTCCATCATCAGCTTCCTGATTCCTGGACGCCGCCGCCGCGGACAGCAGGTACCGCGCTTTGGTCGCCTGTTCCACGGCGCGGCGCAAGGCGCTGGCGGCGCGCAATTGCGCATCCATCGCCGCTACGCCGAGCCGTCCTTGCGCTCCCGCTTCGAGCAACTCGGCCTTGTGCCGCTGATAGGCTGCTTCGAAAGGATCGAGGTCGACCGTGCCGTCGGAGGCGCCCGGATCGAGCCGCGCCAGCAGCGCTTCGGCCGCATCGCGAAAGGCCGCGATGGCCGGGGTTTCATAAGTTTCCGTCTCGCGCAGGGCGGCGGCGGCCTCGGTGGCCAGATCGGCGGCGGTTTCGTAGTAGCGCGCCACGCGCAGCAGTTGCGGCAGGCGCTGCGCGCTTTCCTGAGCCATGCCGCCGCGGTTCAACTGGGCGATGAAGTCGGCGATGGCGATCGTCAGCCGGTCGGCAATCTGCCGGTTCCTTTCGAGCTGCGGGGGAGTGGATGCGAAGGCGGCGCGCACCGTGACGAGCGCGATGCCGCCCAGGCGATGCAGTTCCCGCGCCAGCGCATCGAGCGCCAGGGCCGGCACGGCCAGCACGGTCTTGTCGAGGTAACGCGGCCGCGCTTCGTCTTCCTCCGCACTCTTGAAACGCCGCAGCAGGAAGTCGGTCAGCCGGCCGGCGAGCGGCCAGATGAGGATCACGCCGAGAATGTTGAAGGCGGTATGGAACAGCGCGAGCTTGGCGGCCGGCGCCGCATCGAGATCGAGCAGTTCGCGCACGAAGCCGAGGAAGCCCAGCAGCCAGGGCAGCAGCAGCAGGGCGACGACGCCGGTCAGCACGTTGAACAGGATGTGCGCCGCCGCGGCGCGCTTGGCGTTCGATGTGGCGCCAATGGCGGCGAGCACCGCCGTGACGGTCGTGCCCACGTTGGCGCCGATCACCACGGCGGCGGCGGCCTCCAGGCTCACCAGTCCGCTCTGCGCGGCGGAAAAGGCGATCACCAGAGCGGCGGCCGAGGCCTGCATCAGCACCGTCATCAGGATGCCGATCAGCACCATGGCGAAGACACCGGCAATACCGTCCCACTGCGGCAAGGTGAAGTCGGCGGCGACACCGGAAAAAGTGTCCTTCAGCAGGTCGATGCCGAGGAACAGCACGCCGAAGCCGGCCAGCGCCATGCCCAGCGCGCCGCGCCGGCTGCCGTCGCCGGTCAGGCGCAGCAGCATGCCGATGCCGATCAGCGGCAGGGCGAAGGCGTCGATCTTGAACTTCATGCCGACCAGCGCGACCAGCCAGCCGGTCATCGTCGTGCCGACGTTGGCGCCGAACAGCACCCACAGGGCCTGGCCGAGCGACAGCAGGCCGGCATTGACGAAACCGATCGTCGCCACCGTGACGGCGCTCGACGACTGCACCGCGACGGTGACCAGCGCGCCGGAGGCGAGCCCGCGCAACCGCGTCTGCGTCGAACGGGCGAGGATGCGTTCCAGGGCGGGGCCGGCGGCCAGCCGCAGGCCGTCGGTCATCAGCCCCATGCCGAGCAGGAAGAGGCCGACACCGCCAGCCAGGCCGCCAATCAATGCAAACGTGCTCATGTCCGCCATTCTTGCATGTCATTCGTCCCGGCGCCGTCCCGCCAGTCCCGGAAAAGGGATTCCCTTCGGTCACGCCGACTTTCTATGGCGCCGGGCGGCTGCGCCAGTACAGCTTCTCGATTTCGATGGCGGCAAACACCAGCACTCCCGCCGCCACCACGCGCAGCCAGGTTGCCGCATCGAGGTGAGCGGTGCCGAACAGCACCTGGCTGAATTCGAGATGCGTCATCGCCAGTTGCAACACCACCAGCACCGCGACCGCTTTCAGAGCAATGGGGTTGCCGAACAGTCCCTCCTTCGAAAGCACCGAGCCGGTCAGGCGGCGGCAATTGAAGAGGTAGAAGATCTGTCCCATGACCAGCGTATTCACGGCGGCGGTGCGCGCATACGCCAGTTCCATGCCGTGCCCGGTCTCCCACAGGAACATGCCGAACGAGGTGGCGACCAGCAGCACGGTGACGAAAACGACACGCCAGAGCATGAAACCATTGACCAGCGGCTCTTGCGGATCGCGCGGCGGACGCGCCATCAGGCCCGGCTCGGGACGCTCGAAGGCGAGCGCCAGCGCAAGCGTCACGGCGGTCACCATGTTGACCCAGAGGATCTGCACCGGGGTGATCGGCAGCGTCATGCCGAACAGCACGGCAATCAACACCATGGACGCCTGGCCGACGCTGGTTGGCAGCACATAGACGACGGCCTTGCGCAGGTTTTCGTAGACCGTGCGGCCTTCCTCGATGGCGGCGGCGATGGAGGCGAAGTTGTCGTCGGCCAGCACCATCTCGGCGGCTTCCTTGGCCGCCTCGGTACCCTTGTGGCCCATCGCCACGCCGACGTCGGCGCGCTTCAGCGCCGGCGCGTCGTTGACGCCGTCCCCGGTCATCGCCACCACCTCGCCGTTGGCCTGCATGGCTTCGACCAGGCGCAGCTTGTGCTCGGGACTGGCGCGGGCGAAGACATCGACGTCTTGCACCGTCTGGCGCAGAGCCGGATCATCCATTGTCTCAATCTCGGCGCCGGTCAACGCCTTGCTGTTGTCGCTGGACAATCCCATCGCACGGGCGATGGCCGCAGCCGTGACGGCATGGTCGCCGGTGATCATCTTGACGTGAATACCCGCCGCATGACAGGCGGCGACCGCGCGAATCGCCTCCTCGCGCGGCGGGTCCATGATGCCGGCCAAGGCCAGGAGCGCCAGGCCATCCTCGACATCGGCAAAGGCCAGTTCACGCTTGCCCGTTTCCATCGGCTTGGCGGCCAATGCCAGCACGCGGAAGCCTGCGGCGGCCAGGGTGTCGATCCGGGCATGCCAGAGCGACGCATCGATGGGCTTGTCCTGTCCACCCTCCCTATGCATGGAGCACATGCCGATGATGCGCTCGGGCGCGCCCTTGACGAAGGCCAGCGCATGGCCGGCATGGTCATGGTGCAAGGTCGCCATGAAGCGGTGCTCGGACTCGAAGGGAATAACGTCGACACGCGGCAGCGCCTCGGCCTCGAAGCGCGGATCAAGGCCCGCCTTGAGGGCCAGGGTCAGCAAGGCCCCCTCGGTCGGATCGCCTTCGAGCGTCCACTCATCATCCACTTCGCGCAAACTGGCGTCATTGCATAACAAGGCAATGCGGGCGACATCGGCAAGCGTCGCGGGATCCAGCTCCCGGCCTTCGACCGTGAAACCACCCTGCGGGGCATAGCCGACGCCGGCGACGTCGATGAACTGATCGGCCGTCGCCAGGCGCTGCACGGTCATCTCGTTCTTCGTCAGCGTACCGGTCTTGTCTGAACAGATGGTGGTGATCGCGCCGAGCGTTTCCACCGCCGGCATGCGGCGGATGATGGCATTGCGGCCGGCCATGCGCTGCACGCCGATTGCCAGCGTGATAGTCATGATGGCCGGCAGGCCCTCGGGAATCGCCGCGACCGCGAGTCCGACGGCAGCCAGGAACATTTCATCCGCCGACTGGCCATGCACCAGCATGCCGAAGGCGATCGTCAAACCGGCCAGAATCAGTACCCCCGCCGTCAGCCAGCGGCCAAACACGGCCATTTTCTTCAGCAGCGGGGTATCGACCGACTCGACCTCGGCCAGCATGCGGCCAATGCGGCCGATCTCGGTGGCATCGCCGGTGGCGACGACGACACCCTTGCTTTGGCCGAATACCACCAGCGTGCCCGAATACGCCATGCCAGTCCGGTCGCCGATGGGGGCGGCCTCAGCCACGGCGTCCGGCGACTTTTCGACCGGCTCCGATTCGCCTGTCAACGCCGCTTCCTCGATGCGCAGACTGCGCATCTCGATGAGACGCAGGTCAGCGGGTACCTTGTCGCCCGAAGCCAGCAGGACGATATCGCCGGGCACGAGTTCTTCCGCGGCAATTTCGCTGCGCCGCCCGTCGCGCATCACTACGGCGCGCAGCGACAGCATGTTGCGGATCGCATCGAGCGATTTCTCGGCTTTCCCCTCCTGAATGAAGCCGATCAGGGCGTTGATGACGACCACACCAAGGATCACCGCCGTATCGACCCCGTGGCCCAGCGCGGCGGTCACGCCCGCCGCGCCGAGCAGCACATAGATCAGGACGTTATGAAACTGGAGCAGGAAGCGCAGCAGCGGCCCGCGCTTTTTCGGCGGCGTCAGGCGGTTCGGGCCGTGCGCCGACAGTCGGCGTGCCGCCTCCTCCGCCGTCAAACCGCCGCTATCGGACTGCTGCAAGGAGAGCACCTCGGCCACGGCGAGTTGATGCCATTTGTGGTTTGTCATGATGAATCCTTTCCTTGAAGGCTTTCCGGATTTTCCGGTCGCGGCTGATTTTCGCTTACGGGCGGCAGAAAGAACTCGCGTGGCGCGTGCCAGAAATGACGCAGGACCGCGGCCAGAAACTGCCGCCGCTGCGAGAACGCCACCCCCCGTGCCTTCAGGCCGACCCACATGGCCAGATAAAAGCTGACCAGCAGGTTGGTCAGACCGATGGCCAGCACACCCAGTACGCCCAGCATGGCGACTTGCCATGCCACGCCAAATTCGAGCCCGGTCAGCGCGTAACCCCAGAACGCCGAAGAAAATGCGATATGGCGAATATCCAGCGGCAGACCGAGCAACATGCCCAGCCCGGAGACGCCACCGAGCAGAAAACCGAAGAAGAAGTTTCCGGCCAGGGCGCCCAGATTATTCTCGATGTAAGTGGCAAAACGCGCCCAGCGGGCCCTGCCGATCAGGCGGCGCGGTAAAACGAGCTGCCGGAGGCGATCCGGAATGCGGCTGTAGGCACACAAGTTGTCGTAGTAGCCGGCAATCAGCCCCGCGAGAAACAAACAGACGCCGGCCACGGCGGCATACAGCACGGCGCCGCTACCGATCGGATCAATTTCCTGGAGCAATTGTCGCGCCTTGTCGGGATCGACAAAATGATTTCCGGTTTGCCACCAGATCGCCAGGCCGAACAGCATCGCCGTCGGTACCGCCAGGCCGATGTTGCCCAGAATGGCCGCCAGCTGGGTTCGCAGCGTCCGGGCAACGAGGCTGGCCAATGGCTGCAGGGTGCGTTCCCGTCCTGTCTGGCTCTCCTCGATGGCGGCGGCGATGGCGTTTGCCGTCATCGCGGGCTGCTTGGTCGCCACGGTAAAGTGAAGCATGTGAATGAGCACGAAGCCCAGCGCATAGTTAAGGCTGAAGGCCAGTACCTCGGTGAGCGGTGCCAGACCCAGCGTCGCCAGGAAGATCTTGTTTGCCGCCAGGAAGGCGATGATGAAACCGCCCCCGGCCGCCGAACGCAGCATCGCCAGGTATTCCGGACGCGATTCGGTAATGTAGTGTTCGCCGCTCTTGCCGGCGTTTTCGCTGACGCGCAGTGCCACCAGCTCCGTACTCTGGCGCCAGAAGCGCCGCAGATCGTTGCGTCGGCATTCGGCCGTTGCGAGTTCGACCCAGAGCGCGGCGCCTTGTCGTTCCCTGTCGCCATTTCCGTCTGGCGCGCTGGCGATGGCGGACAGGGTTTCGAGGCGCTTGAGATGCTGGAACAAGCGCCGCAGGCGAAACGTCAGGTGGAAACTTGCCCCCTGCTGCCGGGCGCGGCGGCGCACTCGTTCAATCGTCTGCCGGCACTGGTCGATCAGCACCAGAACGTGTCTATGCGATCCGGTAACGGCCTCTGTCGCTGGCGCCGTGGCGGTTTCGATCTCGCGTGTCAGGGTCAGCACCTCCTCGCATAGCGCGAGAAAAGGCGATTCGTGGTTTTCGAGACGTGGATCGAGACGCAGCATTTCCGCCTCCAGTCCCGCTGACGCGATTCGATGCGCGACCACCCTGGCCGCCTCGATCAGATCGGCTCTCAGCCGTTTCAAGCCGGTCAGATCATCGGCCTCGGCGAAGCGCAGAGCACGAATCAAGTCAGCCCAGGTCGCGGCGGAGACCGTCTCCATCCACGCCAGGTCGCGCCGTGACACGACGCTATCGATCGCGCTCTTCAACTGTTCAGCATCGTCCGCCTCGGGCAGGATCTTGTGCGAAACACGGCGCAAAGACTCGGCCAGGACACCAGTTTCCGGATAGATTCCCGCTGCCGCGAACAGGATCACGGCATGCCGCTCGGATAACAGCCGCAACAAGACCGTGCGCAGCGCAGCACGCAAATCCGGACGGTTGGTCAGCAATGCGATCAAATCCCGCAGCTTTGCCTCGGCCGGAGGTGATCGCAAACCGGGACGCAGGCTGCGGAGCAGCGCCGCCAGCGCGTCGAGTGGGGCTCCCCCGTGACTCATCATGCCGGCAAGAATATTTTCCACGTCTTCGTCCATTCAATCAGGGCACCAGGAGCACATTGCAGGTCGAATGAGAAAGGATGTTCCGGGTCACGCTTCCCCCGCAGTGTGTTTCGACGATGCTGCCGCCATGCTTGCCAATGACGATCAGTTCGGATGGGAGGCACCTCGATTCCTAAAAAATAGCGGATGCCGGGTGCCCGCGCAAGTTCAACGCGCAGATGGCAATGCAGAACTTACCGCCTGGATGCAACGGGCACGCCCCAATCCTTGCTGGATGTGATGGCCAGCACGCAGGGATGCGTCAAACGACGCTGCACCGACAGCGCGAAATACTCGATCTGAACTTGTTTGGCTTCGCCGAGCAACTGCAACTCACCGGACCCCAGATATTCATCGACCAATACGCTGGGGATGGGAAAAGCGCCAATCCCTTCACGACCGAAGGCTACCATGAGCGCGGCATCGTCAAACTCTCCGGCAATGCTCACCTGAAGGCGCATTTTGTCCAGCCATTCCGCAAGCTTGCGTCGCATCGAGGAATCTTCCCCCGGCAACAGTAGCGGAAGCTGATTCAGGCAACGGGGGAATGATTCGCTAAGCTGCCCGACAAGCTTGGGATGGGCGAGAAATGACAATCCGGACTTTCCAAGCTTATGGCTGTAAGCGCGCACGTCGATGTTCGAGGGAACCGGAGAATCCGAGATCACCAGATCGAGGCGATGCAAGGCAAGCTCGGCAAGCAAGCGGTCAAGGCGCCACTCGCGGCAAATGATCCGCACCGGCTCGGGCAGGCGCACGGCCGGTCGCAGGAGACGATACGCGAGTGATTTTGGAATCGCGTCCGCAACGCCGACCCTGAACTCGGTGGGGCGTCCCTTCGGGAAATCGCGGATGACCTGATCCAGTTCGGCGCCCAGCACGAACATCTCGTCGGCATACTCGAACGCCAGCCGGCCCGCCGCGGTAAGTTCAAGCGAGCGTCCTTTGCGGTCGAACAGGGCTGTGCCAAACTGTTCTTCGAGCAGTTTGATCTGCCCACTCAGGGTTTGCGGCGAGATGTGGATTGCCTCGCCAGCCCTGATTACCCCGCCATGCTTGGCGACCTTCCAGAAATAGTACAAATGCTTGAGGTTCATGACCTATAGTGTTCGCAAAAGTCGTAGTGACAATACAATTAATACGAATATATCTTACTACTGAATGACGCTATATTGACCCCCAAGCAGTATTGCTGCTTTTCAGAGGAGAGACAACATGCGAGTCCACATCCAGATCAAGGGCCTGCCGGGTTCTTCACAATTGCGCCGCTTTGCCGCGCATAAACTCGAGGCCGCACTTGCCCGTTTTTCGCACGGCATCGACGATGCCACCATACGATTGAAAGACATCAATGGTGCCGATCGCGGTGGAGCGGATAAGCTCTGCCGTGTTGTGCTCACCATGAAAAACAGCTCGGTTGTCGTCATCGAGGAATTGGGCAGCAACATCATGCAGGTAATCGAGCGTGCCGCCGACAGGCTGCATCAGAGTGTTTCCCGCCAGCTATCCAGGCTTGTACGAGTCGACCGCAGCGGCTTGCGTCAGACGAACTTGTTGCTTCTCGATGCCTGATCAATCAAGAACGGAGACCACGATGAACCACTTAAAAGCCCACGCCATTGCGCTGCCTCGCGGCAGCATGGAGTCCGCCCTGGCCACCAACCGGGTGATCCGCAACACCTACCAGTTGCTTTCGATGACATTGCTGTTCGCTGCCGCGACGGCGGCAATGTCGGTGGCACTGAAGCTGCCGCATCCCGGACTTGTCCTGACGTTGGCGGGCTTCTTCGGCCTGCTGTTTGCCACCAGCAAATTGCGCAACAGCGGCTGGGGTATCGTTGCGGTCTTTGCCCTCACCGGCTTCATGGGTTACACGCTCGGGCCCATCGTCAGCCACTACCTCGGCCTGCCCAACGGCGGTCAAACCGTGATGACAGCCATGGGCGGCACGGCGGCGATCTTCCTCGGCCTGTCCGGCTACGCCTTGACCACCAAGAAGGACTTCAGCTTCATGGGCGGTTTTCTGATGGTTGGCATTCTGGTTGCCTTCCTGGCCGGCCTGGCGGCGATTTTCTTCGAAGTCCCGGCCTTGTCGCTAACGGTTTCGGCCGCTTTCGTCCTGCTGATGTCCGGCCTGATCCTTTACGAGACCAGCAACATCATCCACGGCGGGGAAACCAACTACGTGATGGCGACGGTCACCCTGTTCGTCTCCATCTTCAACCTCTTCACCAGCCTGCTGCACCTGCTCGGGTTTGCCAATAACGACTAGACGGATGCCGCCGCCGCTTGCGCCGCCGATCCTTGCCTGGAAAATCTGCGCTGGCGGGATGAAATACCCCGCAGTGGGAACGGCGCAGCGCCGGTTTTCGGCGAAAATAGCGCGATGAATCTGTTTTTCGCTGTTCTCACGCCCTTTCTCGGCGCCGTGCTGGTCGCCCTCGCGGCGCGGCGCGGCCGGGCACTCGCCGCGTGGAGCACCAGCGGTGTCGTGCTGCTGGCCCTGCTCCTGCTGCTGCCGGCGCTGGTGGCGAGCTTCGGCGGCACCACGACGATCCAGCGCCTGCCCTGGATCCCCACTACCGGCCTCGATCTGGCTTTCCGCCTCGATGGCCTCGGCCTGCTGTTCGCCCTGTTGATCCTCGGCATCGGCCTGCTGGTGATCCTCTACGCCCACTATTACCTGTCGCTGCAGGACAGCCTAGGCCGGCTCTACGCCTACCTGCTGCTGTTCATGGGCTCGATGCTCGGCGTGGTCTTGTCGGAAAACCTGATCCAGCTGCTGGTGTTCTGGGAACTGACCAGCCTCTCGTCCTTCCTGCTGATCGCCTACTGGCGCCGGCGCGAGGCGGCGCGGCGCGGCGCGCGCATGGCGCTGGTGATCACCGGGGGCGGCGGCCTGGCGCTCTTGGCCGGCTTCCTGCTGCTGGGCGAGATCGTCGGCAGTTACGAACTTTCCGTGGTGCTGGCCAGCGGCGACGTGGTGCGCGCCCATCCGCTCTACCTGCCGACGCTGCTGCTGATCCTGCTCGGCGCCTTCACCAAGTCGGCACAGTTTCCCTTCCATTTCTGGTTGCCGCATGCCATGGCGGCGCCAACGCCGGTCTCCGCCTACCTGCATTCGGCGACCATGGTCAAGGCCGGCGTATTCCTCCTCGCGCGACTGTTTCCCGCGCTCTCGGGTACTCCGGAGTGGACCTGGCTGGTCGGCGGCGTCGGCCTCGCCACGCTGCTGGTCGGGGCGGTGATCGCGCTGTTCAAGCACGACCTCAAGGGCCTGCTGGCCTATTCGACCATCAGCCATCTCGGCCTGATCACCGCGCTGTTCGGCATCGGCACGCCGCTTGCCGCGGTGGCGGGCGTATTCCACATCATCAACCATGCCATCTTCAAGGCCGGCCTGTTCATGGCTGCCGGCATCATCGACCACGAATGCGGCACACGCGACATGCGGCGCATCAACGGCCTGTGGAAATACATGCCGTACACGGCGACGCTGGCCATGGTCGCGGCGGCGGCAATGGCCGGCGTGCCGCTGGCGAACGGATTCCTGTCCAAGGAAATGTTCTTCGCCGAAGCCGTCACGGCCGGTGGCCAGATGCGCTTCGGCTGGCTGCTGCCGGTGGCCGTGACCGTGGCCGGTGTGTTCGCCGTGGCCTATTCGCTGCGCTTCATCCACGACGTGTTCTTCAACGGCGAGCCGATCGACCTGCCCAAGACGCCTCACGAGCCGCCGCGCTGGATGAAAGTGCCGGTCGAGATCCTCGTCGTGCTCTGCCTGCTGGTCGGCATCTTTCCGGCGCAGACCGTCGAGCCCCTGCTCGCCGTGGCGGCTACGGCCGTCTTGCAGGGGCCGCTGCCCGAGCACGATCTGGCGTTGTGGCATGGCGTCAGTCCGGCGCTGTGGATGAGCGTGATTGCACTGGCCGGCGGCGTCCTGCTCTATCTCGGGCGGCGGCCGCTGTACTCCCTGCATGATCGCTTCGAAGGCCGGCTCGATGCCCGCGCCATTTTCGAGCGGGTGCTGGAAAACGGCGTCCTGCGCTGGGCGCGCCGTTTCACCGCGGCGGTTGACACCGGTTCGCTGCAGCGTCAGGCGGCCCTGTTCATCACCAGCGCGCTGGTCCTCGGCGGCAGTGGCCTGCTGCTGGCCCCGGCGCCGCTGACGGGTGCGCGAGCGCTGCTGGCAATCGACGGCGTCAGCCTGATGGCGGCACTGGCGCTGGTATTCGCCACGCTTGCGGCCACTGCACAGCATCGCCAGCGGCTGACGGCGGTGATCCTGATCGGCGCCGTCGGGCTGATTGTCGCGCTGGTCTTCGTCAAGTTTTCGGCGCCCGACCTGGCGCTGACGCAGTTGTCGGTCGAGGTGGTCACCATCGTCCTGCTGCTGCTCGCACTCTACTTCCTGCCGCAGACTACTCCGGCGGAGCCGAGCGAAAGTCGGCGCTGGCGGGACGGTGCGATCGCCCTCGTCGCCGGCGGCGGCGCCGCGATACTGGCCTGGGCGGTGCTGACGCGACCGGCGGCCTCGATCGCCGCCTGGTTCCTCGCCAACAGCGTGACGGGCGGCGGCGGCACCAATGTCGTGAATGTCATCCTGGTCGATTTTCGCGGCTTTGATACCTTCGGCGAGATCACCGTGCTGGCGATCGCCGCGCTGGGCATCTTCGCTCTGCTGGAACACCTGAATCTGCCCGGTCCGACGCGCGACTTCAATGATCCGCTGGGCCGCGCCTGGGCTGCCGACCTCCACCCGCTGATCATGGCCACCTTCGCCCGCCTGCTGCTGCCACTGGCGCTGCTGGTTTCGGCTTTCTTCCTGCTGCGCGGCCACAACCTGCCGGGCGGCGGCTTCATCGCCGGGCTGGTCTCGGCCATCGCGCTGATCAGGCAATACCTGGCCAACGGTGTGGC
>JAUXOM010000106.1 GCA_030682175.1 Rhodocyclaceae bacterium | reverse complement strand
AATTAGTTGTGCGTTCCTTGTTGTTATTCCGGTCGGATAGATTATTCGAAGCTGTATCTATTCTTGCCCTACTGTCGCCGTCTCGCCAGCGCCGACTTTCAACGACTATGCGAAATCAATTCGACCCTGGCCCCTTTGATTTTACTGACCCCCTTTGATTTCGAGGCCTAGTAATTCGATTTGAAACTAAAATAACCGAGCACCAAGGCTACCCACCCGTTCACAATTGTTAGCACATAAAGCCACTTCGGGGCATCCGTGATCAAGAGCAAACCAAAAATCAGAACCACCTCCAAAATTGCGAGGAATTGAAACGCTCTCAAAACAGTCTTTCTTTTTTCCACGGAACAATTGGGGTCAGACCACGGTTTCTCGGCACTCGAAACTGCATCTTCGCTTGCCCTGTCGTCGCCGTACCCCATGCGGGGCATTTCATCGCGCCAGCGCCGACTTTTATTAAGGTCGATCATAGGTTTCAGACTCCTGAACTATTGAACATCAGCATACATAACAACAGCATTATGCCGTAACCATTGGGGACAAACTGACCCCTATTTACTCTCTACCCGCAGAAGGCTGACCAGAGGATTCTTGAAGCGAGTGAGGAACTGTAGCCACAGTGGCTGTTCCTGGTGATCGCGCAACAGGTTGGGCCCGAACCTGGCCAGCCGGGCTGTTGCTTCGGCGCTCGATAGCCCCGTCGTCCTGGAACCGGACTGGGCTGCGGCTTCCGCAGGTGACTCAAGCCACCAAGGGCTGACTGTCTCGTTTGAAGGCCGTTTTGTCGCTTCCAACGATCCCGCTCCCTGCATCAAACAAGGTGGCCCGCCCGCGCCAAGGAAGTCACGCGGACGGGAGGATGCAACCGGTCCTAAATGGATTTCTTGATGTCTTCCTTCAAGTCACCATACGCGGCCTGGACTTTGCCGCTGGTGCCCTGAATCTTCCCCTTCAGCTCAAGATCCTTGTTACCGACAACCTTGCCGGCGACTTCCTTCACTTTGCCTTTTGCCTCTTCGATACGGCCTTTGGTTTGGTCCTTGTTCATGGTGATCTCCTAAGAATAACTGCTGACGATGATCGTGAGCACCACTGCTGACATCCAACGCTCACTATTGGTCAGGATAGCCATTGGATCAAACGGGTTCTGTACGGTAGAGCGCATAGATCGCGGCCCAATCAATTGTCAAAATATGAAGCTTATGTCAGGCAGCGCAAAACAATTGGAGCCACGGTTTCTCGGCACTCGAAACTGCATCCGCGCTTGCCCTGTCGTCGCCGTACCCCATGCGGGGCATTTCATCGCGCCAGCGCCGACTTTTATACAAGGTCGATTCATAGGTTTCAGACTCCTGAACTATTGATCATCACCATTCATAACAACGGCATTATGCCGGACGCGGCTTGGCAGACACGTAGAATGCGCAATCACAATGGATGAACATTCCGCTCTCGACGTTATTGCCGTTCGCGCAATAGAAACTCAGGACCGTGCCCGCGCCGTATGGTCCGATGCCGAACGCCGCTGGGCCAGCCGCGCCGCTGCAGAGGTGGTTGGCGAAAAGGCCGCTGCCGACGCCTTTGTGGCGCAGCGCGCAGCCCTGGTGGTGGAGCGCCTTGACGAACGCAACCGGGCACTGCTGGCTGCGGCGCGCGGAATGCACTGGCAAGCCTGGCAGGGCTGGCTGTTTGTCTTTGTCGCGTTTGTCCTGGGCTTCATGATTGACCGCATGGCCAGCAGCAATCGCGTAGACCTGCTGGCCCCGCCGGTACTTGCCTTGCTGGTCTGGAACCTTGCCGTTTATCTGGCATTGTTGATCAGCCCATTCTTCCGCGCCGGCAAACCCGCTGCGCCGGGGCTGTTGAGGAAACTGGCATTGCGGCTGCTTGGCCTGGTACCCTGGCGCGGTGCATTGCGTCCTGTTGCGCAGAGCGCGGATGCCAATGTCGATGTTACGTTCGCCAGCAATGCCATGATCGTCAAGGCCTGGCTCGCGCTGTCAATGCCACTCCATGCCGCCAGGATTGGCCGCATCCTGCATGCTGCGGCCGCAGCGCTGGCGCTGGGCGTGATTATCGGCCTTTATGCCCGTGGCCTCGCCCTTGAGTTCCGGGCCACCTGGGAAAGCACTTTCCTCGATGCCCAGGCGGTTCATGCACTGCTCGCCGTCATCCTGGCGCCCGGCGCCTGGTTGACCGGCATCGCGCTGCCCGATGCGGCACACGTCCAGTCGATACAGGCGCCGGCCAGCGAAAATGCTGCTGTATGGCTGCATCTGTTGGCGGCAAGTGTCCTGTTGATCGTGCTGCTGCCGCGCATCGCGCTGGCATCCCGCGCCGGGTATCGCGAATGGCAACTGGCCAGGCAGTTTCCACTGGCGCTCGATGAACCCTATTTTCAGCATCTGCTGCGCGGCTTTCGTGGCGGACCGGTGCGCGTGCGCGTCGTCCCGTTCAGCTACACAATTCCGGAAGCGGCGCAGACCGGGCTGGAGTCGATCGTGGCAAGGGCGTTCGGCGGCAGCGCCGCACTGGTGATCGAGCCGCCATTGCACTGGGACGACGACGCTGGCGCCCTGCAGCGTATCGCCGCGAGCGGGCAAGGACCGATCATCGCCCTGTTCAACCTTACGGCGACGCCGGAAGAAGAGGTGCACGGCCCGCTTGTCGAAGCCTTCAAGACGTACTTCCATGCCGGGCATGCCCTGATCGCTGTTGTCGATGCCTCAGGTTTCCTCGCGCGCTGGCCAGATGAGAAAAGCCGTCAGGCCCAGCGCCGCAAAGCCTGGGATGAGCTGCTTGCCGTCCACCGCCTGCCCGTGGTTCACGCCAATCTGGCCGCCCCCGACCTGCCAGAAATCGATGCGACGATTGACGCCGCATTTGCCTCACAGCAAAAAGAGACTACGGTGAATTCATGAACGATCAACGACCAATCAACCTGTCCCTGATCGCCCACACCAACGTGGGCAAGACGACGCTGGCGCGGACGCTGCTGGGTCACGATGTTGGCGAAGTCCGTGACGAGACGCACACGACGACGGAAGCCACGTCCTACCCGCTTGTCGACAGCCCGGAAGGCGATGTCTTGCTGCTCTGGGATACGCCGGGATTCGGCAACAGCGTACGGCTCCTGAAGCGGCTCAATCAGCAGGGGAACCCGCTTGGCTGGTTCCTCGCGGAGGTCTGGGACCGTTACCGCGACCGCCCCTTCTGGCTGACGCAGGTGGCGGTGCGCAACGTTCGCGACCAGGCGGATGTCATTCTCTATCTCGTCAATGCGTCGGAGCAGCCCGAGGATGCCGGCTACCTGGCCCCCGAACTCGCCTTGCTGGAATGGGCAGCGAAACCCGTGATCGTGCTGCTCAACCAGACCGGGCAGCCCCGCCCCCCCGCCGAGGAACTGGCCGAAGTGGCCCGCTGGCGCAATGCGCTGCAGCAGTGGCCGCAGGTAAAAAGCGTGCAGTCGCTGGACGCCTTCACGCGGTGCTGGATACAGGAATTCACATTGTTTTCAGAGATTGCCCGTGTCCTCCCCGAAAACCGGCGCAGCGCTTTCGAACGGCTCGCCAAGGTCTGGGAAACGCGCCGCCTGACCCAGTTCTCCGCCGCCATGGCGGCCCTCGCCCAGCCGATTGCGCGGGCGGCGTGCAATCGCACTGTCATGCCGGCAAAAACATTGCTGGCCCGACTGGGCGAGTTTCTCGGATTTTCACAGGATGAAGCCAGGCAGGCACTGGCAGACGCCGTGCGTGGCATGGGCGAGCCGCTGGAAAAGGACCTGCGCGAATGTACGGAGCGGCTGATCGCCATCCATGACCTCAAGGGCAGTGCCGCGGATGTCGTGCGCACTCGCCTGAGTGACGTTGCTGCCAGTCAAACTCCGCTGGATCCCGGCAAGGCCGCTGCGGTACTCGGTGTCCTGTCCGGCGCGCTCGGCGGTCTCAAGGCCGATTTGCTGGCCGGCGGAATGACCTTTGGGGGCGGGATGCTGATCGGTGCCGTCCTGGGTGCGCTGGGGGGCGCCGGGGTGGCCCAGGGCATCAACGTGGTGCGCGGCACCACCGAGGTCACGCTGCGCTGGGACGATGCCTTTCTGGATGGCCTGGTGATCGCGGCTTTGATGCGCTATCTCGCGGTGGCCCATTTCGGGCGTGGGCGCGGCGATTGGCACGACAGGGAACACCCGCCGTTCTGGTTTGCGCTTGTCTCAAAAGCTGTGGCGGACAGAAAAATGCGCCTGGCCGCCGTCTGGAAACTCCGCGATACTGATTGCTCCAGTGAGCGCATCGGCACCGAGTTGCCCCCTGTACTGGAAGACATTTCGCACGCGCTGCTGAAAAATCTTCACCCTGACGGTGAAGATAAACCCGTTTCTGACGTCTCGCCACACATAAGGAACACGGAATGAGCCATGTCAAGTCGCGTGAGGTTGTCCTCCCCATCAAGCTCACCGCCGAACTGGGCAAAGCTCTTGAGGCCCGGCGTGATGCCTGGCGGCAAGATCCCGCCACGGTGCCGAAGGGGATAGCGTGCTCCGAATCGAAAGAGGGGCAGTTTGTCCTGATCGCGGCCGAGTCGGCATTTACGACGCTGCCCGGCGCATGCGTCATCAAGGGGATTGGTGCGGTGGAACTTGCCGGCGCCGAGATCGAGTTCGAAGCGGGCGCCAGTTCGAAGACCCTGGTCTTGCGGGATACCCCCGAGGGCTGGCGGTTTTCGGTGAAATACCTGCCGCCCATCGTGCGGGAAAGAAACCTGAAGTAATCGCGTCGTCATGGATTACCGCTATACCATCCCCATCGAGGAAGTTGAAATCACCGCCATCCGCGCTCAGGGAGCGGGCGGACAGAACGTCAACAAGGTATCCAATGCCGTGCATCTGCGCTTCGACATCAAGGCTTCCTCGCTGCCGGAAGCGGTGCGCGAACGCCTCCTGAAGCTCGGCGATCAACGCATCAGCAAGGACGGCGTGGTCATCATCAAGGCGCAGCAGTTTCGCAGCCTGGAAGGCAACCGCGCCGAAGCGCTAAGACGTCTGCATGAGTTGATCGATAGTGTCGCCGTCCTGCCCAAGCAGCGGCGGCCCACCAAGCCAGGCCGCAATGCGATCGCACGTCGACTGGACAGCAAGACCCGGCACGCCACAATCAAAGCGGGACGCGGCAAGGTGAAAGAGTAACGTCAACCGAATGACGCCCGGCTGCTATCCTACCCGGGACCACCACTCAGCCTATGAGGGTACATGTCATGTCTGCGGAAGAACCCGTACTGAATACCGGATCGACCGGGCGGATTATTACCGCACTGCTTCAGCCACATGCCCACATCTCGCCAAAATACTTCTACGACGCGCGCGGGTCGGCGCTGTTTGAAGACATCACGCGCCTGCCCGAGTATTACCTGACCCGCACCGAGCGCGCGGTAATGGCCGCGCATGGCGCTGACATTGCGCGAAAAGTCGGCGCTGGCAGGACGGCGATCGAACTGGGTGCGGGCAATTGCGAGAAGGCCCGGGCACTGTGCGAACTGATCGAGCCAGCGCGTTTTATCGCTGTCGATATTTCTGCCGAGTTCCTGCAGGACGCGGTGGAAGGTTTGCGCGCGGCATTTCCCGCGCTCGACGTGCGTGCCATCGCTGCCGACCTGACGCAGGAGATCGTCCTGCCGGACATCCCCCGCACAGAACGACTGGTGTTTTATCCCGGTTCTTCGATCGGCAACTTCGCGCCGCCGGATGCATTAAGTTTGCTGTTGCGCGTGCGGCATCTTCTGGAAAACGACGGCGCACTTTTGATCGGCGTTGACCTGGTCAAGGATGTCGCCGTGCTCGAAGCCGCCTACAACGATGCCGCCAATGTCACCGCCGCCTTCAACCTCAACATACTGAATCACATCAATCAGCTGATCGGCAGCGATTTCGATCTGCGCCAATGGCAGCATCGGGCGTTTTTCAATGCCGCCGAATCGCGCATCGAGATGCATCTGGAAGCGGCGGCGGATACGCTGGTGCGCTGGCCCGGCGACGAGCGCCGCTTTGCGCGCGGTGAACGCATTCACACCGAACACAGCTACAAATACCGGATCAAGGATTTTGTCGCCCTGCTGGCGCGTGCCGGCTTTCCGCACAGCGAGGTCTGGACCGATGAACGCCAATGGTTCGCCGTGATCCTTGCCCAACCCGAACAACTCCCCGACCCGAAGGAGCCGCGATGAACCCAGCCGAACTTGCCGCCACCTACCGCGCCGTGCGCGCGCGTTCGGTGGAACTGGCGGCGCAACTTTCCGCCGAAGACTGCTGCGTGCAGTCGATGCCCGAGGCCAGCCCGACGAAATGGCACCTGGCGCATACCGCGTGGTTTTTTGAAACATTTGTGCTGGAGCCTCATGAGGCCGGTTTCAAGCCTTTCGATCCGGCGTTTCGCGTGCTGTTCAATTCCTACTACCACACCGTCGGCGAAAAGCATCCGCGCCCGCAGCGTGGCCTGCTGACGCGCCCGGCGCTGGATGTCGTGCTTGCCTATCGTGCCAACGTGGATCAGCGCATGCTGGCATTGCTCGGCAAAGCCGATGCAAAGCTGGCCGGCATCGTGGAACTTGGCCTGCATCATGAACAGCAACACCAGGAACTGCTGCTGACCGACATCAAGCATCTGCTCTCGTGCAACCCACTGTTCCCGGCCTACGCCCACCCGGTGGCGAACTCTGCTCCCTTCGCCGAGTTAAGCTGGCAGGATTTCGCGGGCGGCCTGATCGAGATCGGCCATGACGGTGCCGGTTTCAGCTACGACAACGAGTTGCCGCGCCATCGTGTCTACCTGCAACCCTATCGGCTGGCGTCCCGGCTGGTCACCAACGGCGAATTCGCCGCCTTCATCGCTGCCGGCGGCTATGCCGATCCCGTGCTTTGGCTGGCCGAAGGCTGGGACTGGCGGTTGGCACAGGGGCGGGAACAGCCGCTGTACTGGCATCGGGATGGCGCCGGCTGGCGTGAATTCACCCTGGGCGGACTGCAACCGCTCGCTCCGCAACAGCCCCTCGTGCATGTCTCATACTATGAGGCCGATGCCTATGCGCGCTGGGCCGGCGCGCGCCTGCCGACCGAAGCGGAATGGGAACATGCGGCCGCAGACCTGCCGGTGCGCGGTAATTTTGCCGACAGCGTCGGGTGCCACCCGCGCGGCGCAACCGGGGATGGGCTTGCGCAAATGTTCGGCGATACCTGGGAATGGACTTCATCCAGCTATGCGCCCTACCCGGGATTTCGTCCTCCGTCGGGTGCCGTCGGCGAATACAACGGCAAATTCATGGTCAATCAATATGTGTTGCGCGGCGGCTCCTGCGCAACGCCGCAGGACCATGTGCGCGCCAGCTACCGGAATTTCTTCCCGGCACCAGCCTGCTGGCAGTTTTCCGGCATCCGGCTAGCACGAAATGACTAGCTGGCAAGTGTCTTGATGGGTTGGCGATTAACGCAAACCAACACCGACGCTACGGTCAACTAGTGGAGCGGCTGGATTTCCAGCTCTGCATCGATACCGACCACGGTATCGAGCACCTCGCCGACCACCTTGATATCGGCATCTGACCATTCCGCATCCGGGGCTGTTGATTTCGTTGTCAGTGGTGCAATGTCGAAATCGACAAATTGATCACCGACCCTGAGCACCTGCATTCCGGACGGATGCTCCACCAGTTCCCAGTCATCGGGGATTTCCAGTTCGGCGCGAATCAGTACGCTCAGGTTTTTCATGGTGGTACTGCTCCTTGGACTCAGTCTTACGGCTTCGCGGCGATCTGGGCGTTCAGTGTAATCCGCGCCTTGCTCTGACAGTCTGCTTTGTTGTCGGCGGAAACGCGCTTGCCAAAGGCGTCACGCGCCGCCCGACCGGCCTTGGTGGCCTCGATGCTCTTGATGCAGCGCCAACGCTTTCCTGTTTTGGTGGTGAGCTGGCGCATCTCCTCGATGGGATGATGCTTGCTGCAGTGGTAACAGTAGGCTGTATCTGTGCTCATTGATAGAGGTTCCTGATTAACAAGCTCAGGCTTTGGCGCCTGGCTTTCTACCGGGCGTGGCCGGCGGGATCGACCCGGCAATCCGGCAGAGTATGCCTTCAACCGGCTTGCCGTCGTTGAATCGAGTTACGCTGCAACGAGAGATTTCTCCACGCTCCGACATGTCCGTCAAGGAGGTGCGAACTTTGGTCAGCGGGATTCCGGTAGCTTCGGCAATTTCAATGTCCATGCGCTGACCGTGCTTGCGGAGGTATTGCAGGATGGGGACTGAGTTCATCACGGATACTCCGTTGTTATTGTCATCGACCAGGGCCCAAGACGACTTATGATCCTGAGTTTGGCTGGGTAATGCGCTTATTGCAAAATGGGCGAATGCCAAAACCTGCCTGCGCCCGAACCTGTACAGATCCAAGCAAAGCAAAAAAGCCACCCCGGAGGATGGCTTAAGTGCTTGAAACCTTTGCCACCGACCTGGATTCTAACCAAGGCTAAGGATCAACTGGCTGGTTCCCGCACATGCTTAGTTGGTCTGCCATAATACCACAGATAATTTAGTTCGCGTTGTAGATGCCGGAAAATCCCAGGGCCGGAGCATCAAATCTCCCGTAGTTGCAAGACGGAAGCGAGGTAGTCGGGGTTCCAGGCGGCGGCTTTGCGCTTTCTGGGCATGCTGGTCGCGCGTGACGTATCGCTACGAAATAGATTCAGCGAAACGCGGCGC